>CALMZT010000345.1 GCA_937870805.1 uncultured Chloroflexota bacterium | reverse complement strand
ACACACAGGTTCGCCCCTACAATGACGTTTCTGACCTTCCTTGACCCAATTCGCGATTTTGATGCAATCGCCCTGAGCTTGACGCCGCACGACTCACTTGCTTTTCTGTTAAAGTGATTAAATCGCCACCTACTGCCTCTTTAAAAGAGAGCAGCTTGTTGAAAAAGTCTCATAGGGATTGGGAAACGAATTCATAGTCTATAACTCACCTTACGCAAAACGTTCGCCGTTGCGGACGCTGGCAGTTCAAAACTGCCCGCTATGCGTGTTGGAAACCCGTGAACGGGTTGGACGATTAAAGACGGAGTAAAGGAAGGGCGTCTACCTTTGTCGGGCGCACACACAGGTTCGCCCCTACGAATGCGGTACTCCGTCCTATTTTGTTGAAGAGCATTAAAACCCGGAGCGGTAAACTGCATAAGGTGAGTTAAATAACTGATGTTACGCGGGGCTTCGCTCGAACAAGGGGTTTAAACCCCTTGTTCACAGGTTCAGGGTGCGTAAGGTGAGTTAAATATCAGATCCTATTGGCTGGAGTATCAAAATGATGAAAACAGCAGCGATGGTTGGAACCGATTTTGAACGGGCGGTGTAGGAATCTCAAAACCGGGTATCAAGGGGATCAGCCATGAACAAGTTACTACGGGTCATCATTCTCCGTCTTATGAACGTGCTAGCGTTCCTTTCCATATGCGTGCCAGTCCTTTCTCCTAGTCGAGTGGATGGCAAGATCAACGATCATGCCCTCATAGGTCGCATCGTCTTCGCATACGAGGATGACATCTACGTGATGAACGCCGATGGTACAGAGCGCACGCAACTAACGACGCACCCTGCAATGGACTTTGATCCTGTCTGGTCGCCAGATGGCAGCCGCATTGCGTTCCGCTCACATCGTGATGACGATGAAGAAGTTTACGTGATGAATGCCGATGGTTCGGGTCAAACGAATCTAACCAACAATCCTACCAGTGATTATTCACCCGCGTGGTCACCGGACGGTGCTTCTATCGCTTTCGCCTCGGATCGGCTCAATCCGGCTGGCAATGATATTTGGATCATGAACGCTGATGGTTCAAATCCTACTCGTGTCACTGATATTCCAGGCATCTCCGAGTACCCCACATGGTCACCGGATGGCAGCCAGCTCGCCTTTACCTGTACCTTTGGTCGCGTTCTGCCAGAAGGTGTGGGCGACTTTGAGATATGTGTGGTGAACGTCGATGGCACAGAACTGATGCGGTTGACGGATGCAGCAGGGGAGAGCAAACTGCCCGCCTGGTCACCCGACGGCAGTACGATTGCCTTTCAATCCAACCGCAACGGCTGGCCAACCCTGCCTGACTATGTGCCTTTTGGCTACGATAGTGAGCGCTTTGGTGAGTACGATCTCTATCTGATGGATGTCGATGGTTCAAATCAGGTCAACATCACCAACAACCCCCGGCAAGACGACACAATGGCTGCCTGGTCGCAGGATGGTTGGCTGGTGTATTCGCGCTACGGTTGTCTGATGGTGATGAGTCCCGACAGCGTGGACTCCGTTCAACTCAGCCCCAACAACTTATGCGCCGATGTCTTCCCAAGCTGGTGGCAACCAGATGAGGAGTAAACTTATTCCGAACTCAGGTTAGCATAGGTTTTCTGCAACGACTAACCCTATGGCTGGCGGCGATGCAACACGCTCCTGTTCACCTGCTGACTTTTCAACAGGCTGAGCGATTGTGTGACACGCCCGTTTTCTAAGCTCGAATTGAACTGAAAACTACCAACTGTCAACTGGCATGATGCACACTAGCCAACAATCGACTAAAATGGTGTACAGAGGTACACATGAAGCAATGATTGAACCCATTCATCAAGACCCTGCCGACCTGGTATTGAGCATTGTCGCGGGCAAGCTCGAAGCGCCGCTGACGATCCTGAAACAGTCCTCGCTGCATGTTGGCGCGTGGACGCTGACCTTTCATATCATCGGCGAAAGCCATTTAGTGACCCTTGAGCACGATAGGGCAGTTGTATTGTGCGAACTGCTGGCGTGCGCCGATGTGGACGCCGCGTCGTGTGTGCATCATCATCCCTTTAACGACTCAGCCGCCCACTGTTTTGTACAGTCAGGCTACTCAATAGATGTTCATTTTGACGATGGTGAGCACCCTATCTCTGAGACGGACATCGACGGCACGCTAGAGGTGACTTTTCCCGAAGTCGCCGGACAAACCCCGCTGACGCGCATCCTCTGGCAGCGCGTGGGTGAAAACGCCGTGCGCTGGCATACCCTGCATCTTTACCCTCATCAAGGCAAAATTGTGTCTGTGCATTCGTTGTCGTATTGGGATGCTGTGCAATATAATCATGGACTATAACTCAACTTACGCACCGTCTCGCTTAGCGGACGCTGGCAGTTCAAAACTACCAGCTATGGGCTTTGGAAACCCGTGAACGGGTTAGGCGATGCAGTTGGTTTTTCAACCTCTTGAGAGGTTTACCAATTCTCAGCTAGCTCTGGGTTTTGAACCCGGAGCGTGAAATTGCGTAAGGTGAAATCATAAATCTAAACGCACTCTCTAAAAGGATTTTTTATATGCGGAAAATTGCGCTGTGCCTGATGTTCTTCATGTTGGCAGTGTCACCCGTGTTCGCTCAGGATGGGGCGACAGTCGCGCCGTCGCAGGACTTTGTAGCCGTTGCTGGCTCGACGCTGGCATGGTCGCTCTTTGCGGTGTTCATCTCACAAAGCGTGAGCGTTGGTGTCATGTGGCTGTTGGGCTTGCCGCCGCGCAAGCTGGCTCGTGAAATTGAAGAGGTGCAAAACGCGGCAGTGGGGGCGTGCTTTTTCATTATCTCGCTGATCGCGTCTTTTTTCGTCGGCTTCATGACCACCGATGGTTTTACGCCCGACCCCTCACCGATTGAGGGCGCGGCGTGGATCATCGGCGGCGTGCTGCTGGCATTTGTTTTGACCATCATTTTGTTCGTGGTCGCGCATCGCGTGATGGGACGCCTGCCCAACGAAAACGTCTACGGCTACATCAAGCGCGAAATCGTTCTGGAACAAAACGCGGCGCTGGCGTTCTTCTTAGGCGGCTTAAGCGTGACGCCGTTTATCAGCGTCCTCTTTCAACTGCTTTAAGCAAGTAGTCTTTAGTCTTTAGTCGATAGTCTTTAGTCTTTAGTCTTTAGTCGATAGTCTTTAGTCTTTAGTCTTTAGTCTTAGGTTTTTAACCATAGGACTTACGCAGTTGACGGGCGAACACGTCGGTTCGCCCCTACGAGTGACAGGGAGATTTGAACTCAACTGCGTAACTTCTAACTATAGACTAATGACTAATAGCTAATGACTAACGACTAACAGCTAATGGCTTAGTCCCACTGAAGCCAGCCACGCTGATAAGCCTGCACCAGTACCGCGTTATCGAGTGTGTTGATCTCGGTATCGATGCGCGCGATGTCGGGGTCAAATGTCAGCGAAGCCGCCAGCACACCCGGCGTCAGATAACGCAGCGACAGCGACTCATCGACGCTGAGCGGCGGCGGGCGCTGCGGCGTGCCAATGACAAAGCCCCACTCGCCAAATGAGGGGACGTAGGTATGCAGTGGCAGCATATAAAAGTCGCTGGCGGCGATGGTGTTGGCAATCGTCCAGAAGGCTTCGCGCACAAAATAGGGTGAAGTCGCCTGTGTCACGAATGCGCCATCGGGCGTGATGTGCTGGCGCAGCAGGCGATAAAACTGCTGGCTGTAGAGCTTGCTCAGGCTTTCGTTGTTCGGGTCAGGCAGGTCGATAATCACCACCGGATAAACGTCTGAACTTTCTTCGAGATAGCGATACGCATCCATGTTGACAATCGTTACGCGCGGGTCATCCAGCGAGCCGCCGTTGATCTCGCGCAGCAGGGGGTGAGTCCGCGCCAGTGTCGTGACTTCGGGGTCAAGGTCTACGATGATGATGCGCTGCACGTCATCATACTTCAGCAGTTCACGCGCCGCCGCGCCATCGCCGCCGCCAAGCACCAGCACCGTTTCATGGGATCGCGCGGCGCTCATCACCGGATGCACCAGCAGTTCATGATAGCGGTACTCGTCGCGGCTGCTAAGCTGCAAGTTGCCGTCGAGGAACAGACGCACGTCTTCGTTATTGCGCGTGATGACGATGCGCTGATACGGCGTTTGCTGGCGGAGGATAATCACATCGCTGTAAAGCTGCTGCTCAAAAAAACGCACGAAATCCGTTGACAACAGCGTTCCGCCGATCATCAACAACAGCGCTGCGACCCACGCCGCCGTCAAGCGCCTGTCCCAGGGGGGCATAATCCGTGCGCGAAACAGGTTCAAACACAGCCCCGCGACCAGCACATTCAACAGCCCCATGATGAACGCGGTTTGGGTAACACCTAGCAGCGGCAGCAAAATCACCGGAAACGCTAAAGACCCGATCAGCGCCCCCAGATAATCGAGCGACAGAATATCGGCTAACGCTTTGCTCAGATCGGCGCGGTGCGCGACAATGCGCGTGAGCAGCGGAATTTCCAGCCCGATGCAAATGCCTACTGCCAGCGTCACCGAGAACATCGTCAAATAATAGTAGGACTCTTCGTCCAGTGTGAACACGGCATACAACAGCCACGCCGAAACGCCGCCAAAGATGCCCGTCAGGATTTCGACAACGATGAACCAGCGCACCTCTGCGCTTTGAATGCGCCGTGACAGCAGCGCGCCAATACCCATCGCAAACAGGAAAAAACCAATCGTGAAAGAAAACTGTGTCACGCTGTCGCCGAGCAAATAGCTGGACAGCGTGGCGATAATCAGTTCGTAGACAAGGGCGCAGATGGAAATGATGAGCACGGATACCAGCAGGGTAGCGCGCTCGCGCGGAGTCACGCCTACTGCCGCGCTCATTGGCATGTTTTCAGTTGTGGATGAAGTCACAGACGTTATTTACCGCTGCCGGGTCCACCGCCCATAATGACCGGACCGCCGATACTGCCTGAGCGCGCGAACGGCGCACCGCTGGCGACCAGCCCGAAACCGTTCAGGCTGGCATAGGCGGCTCCGCCAAAACTGCTGGCTAAAATGACCACAACCAGAATGATGACAATCACACGACCCATAATCTAATCCTCTACCTACAGATTACAATTCAAAAATTTGACGGCTCGTAGGGGCAGACCAATGTGTCTGCCCTGTATCGGGCGCACACGT
>CALMZT010000344.1 GCA_937870805.1 uncultured Chloroflexota bacterium | reverse complement strand
GGTGTTTGGTCCTGGCGATGCGCGCGCGGGCAGCCGCAAATTGTTCCGTCGTCGCCTTCAGCGGCACACGGGCGCGGTCTGCGATCAACACCTCGTCCTTGTCCATGTCGTAGCTGTAGACCAGCAGCGGTGCGACCATCCAGTAATCATCTTTGGGCTGCATGTTGTTGTAAGGCAAATACATGCCATCTGCCCATACAACAGTCGGCTTGCCCTGTGCCAGCGCGTTTATCAGGTTCGCCGCACCTTTCTGGGCGTTGGGCGTTTGCTGCACGTTACGTGGGATGGCGAGGCGGTCATATTTCGCGCCGGGGTCTTCCATGTTGAAAGTGTAGCGCGTCAAAAAGTGCAGATGCGGGTCATAGCCTTCGTACTCAAACGCGAAGTAGCCCGCGCAAATCCCGCCATCTATGCCCATTAACATGGCTTCACTGATCGCTTTGCCAGTATGCGGCGCAATCGCACCCTGATAGGCAAATATATTGACGAGAAAACCCGTTTCCCAATGCAAGCCGCTGAATTGATTGTAGTCTTTGAGTGTTGGCATCGCTGCCCCCTTTGCACATGTGTTCGTTCTATAAGTCAAGCATACGGGCAACAGAAAATGATTAAAAGTATCTATTTTAATTAGTCGATATTGAACTTATTGCCTAGCGACGCACAGGTAACTCCAATAACTCTCGTGTAGGACGGCAGCAAACTGCTCATCTGCATCCACATCAATGTCGTAAAGCTACGGCAAACTGACTGGCGGTGATAGCTGGTTACAACACTCCGTGATAAATGAAGAAGGATCTCACCTTACGCAAAACGTTCGCCGCTGCGGACTGCCAGCTATGGGCTTTGGAAACCCGTGAACGGGTTGGGTGCTGCGGTTTTTCAACCTCTTCAGAGGTTTACCGCTCCGCTGCTAGCTCTGGGTTTTGAACCCAGAGCGGTAAACTACGTAAGGTGAGTTATGTATATGAAGGTTGAGAATAGTTCAATCGTGAGTGTCTCCGGCATGAATATACTTTTTAACGAATGAGCATCGAATAGTATCACCATAATACCCCTCAAGCAGCCTCATCAATCCTTTTATGCCATTATCAAACCTGCATGAGAGAAAGAGGTTTGTGATGTGTTAATTATTTCAGACGATAATTAGCGCTAGTTTTCTATTTCACAGATTTACTGTTGGCAAGTAACTTCCATAATAATAGGAAACGTGGTTTTTGAGAGCCTAACTCATTCCTAAAATTCGATAGTCCATGAGGATAAAAATAAAGAATTTTGCTATAATCTTAAGCATATGTGACTTAATTTTATCTTCATAACTCCTTCATAATCTCAAGGTTTATGAAGGAAGTATGAAGAATCAGGACTTGGGTACTAGCCTCGGTAACGCCTGTAAGTCGTGTTAGTTTCATGTAATTTTGAGGCTAAACCCTTTCAGGCATAAGAATAAAGTCCTATATTGAGTCCGCTTCCTCGTAGTACCTTTGTCTCAATTTTACCTCAACCCTCTTTCACGATTTACTTTTTTCATTTATCCTTGCGGAAAGATGAATAAAGAAAATTAATCATCTCAATTGTATTTCAATGCTATTCAGGAAAGGGGTTTAACCATGAACCCAAAGCAATTGACCAGAAAACATCCCATGATCTACTTACCCTTTGCGGCGCTCATCGCTCTTCTGGTTCTATTCTTATCGCAAATCCAGTTAGCAGAAGCGCAGCAAACGTATCCGGGCTACACCATTTTCTCGACTGGGGTTTCGCGCAGCATGATCCCCGCGAACTCCGTCTATACCCGTGAGACGCGCATCGGTTCTTTCCGTCCCGGTTATCAGGAATGGGGCTGCCCGGTCTTCCGCATCCCTGCCAATGAAAGTCACCCGATGGTAACTGTCACCAATACCAGCAGCGGGCGCGTGGAAACCTGGCCGATCCCGACCTATGCTGTTCCAGCCAACGCTGCCGATGGTCACATGTGCATCGTCAATCTGGGCACGCAGACCGTCTACGAATTCTTTGAAGCCGTTTGGACAGGTACAAGCACGATCAGCGCAGGTGGTATGGTTGCCTTCCCAATGAGCGCTAACGGTATCAGCAACCCGCCTCATCGCCGTGTGACGGCTTCGGGCTTCGCCAATATGTTCGGCATGATTAGACGTGAAGACTTTATCAACCCATCAACGGGACAGCTTGACCCGAACAATACCGTGCTGACTCATGCGCTGACAATCAACCTTCCGCCCGCGATCCTGGGTAACAACACTTTTGTCTCGCCCGCAGTCGGTGGTGAAGTGTCAGGTAACGCCTCTAGCAATGGTATCCCGATGGGTGCATTGTTCGCCCTGCCCCGCAATCTTGATGTCGATGCATTGAATGTCCATCCCATTGTGCGCACTATTCTGCGTGCTGCGCGTGACTACGGTCTCTATGTTGCTGATGGTACAGGCACAGCCAACTACGGCGGCAATTATGCAGGCACGATTGAAATGGAACCGCAGCTGCTTGTACAGCTCTACGGACAGGGTTCCAGCAACGACTATTATATGGAAACCATCCAATCACAGGTCTTCTCGGTAATCTCACAGTACGGCATTTACCGCGTGACGGCTGGCACGGGACCTGTGCCAACAAATACACCCGTTCCTGCAACGAATACACCAGTACCGCCAGCGACCAGCACGCCGCGCCCAACCAACACGGTTGTGCCACCAACGAGTACGCCGCGTCCGACCAATACGCCGACCAGCACGCCGCGTCCAAGCAATACACCGGTTTCGCCAACAGTGACACCGCGCCCGACAGATGTGGGGGGTGGTCAAGACCTAACGCCGACGCAAACACCGCGCCCGACCAACACAGCAACGCCACGTCCGACCAATACAGCGACGCCGCGTGCAACGAACACAGCAACGCCAGGTGCGACGAACACAGCGACGCCACGGGCAACCAACACAGCAACGCCACGTCCGACCAATACGGCGACACCACGGGCAACGAATACAGCGACGCCGCGTCTGACCAACACGGTTGTACCGCCGACCAGCACACCGCGTCCGACCAACACGGTTGTACCGCCGACCAGCACACCGCGTCCGACCAATACGCCAACGGCAACGCCAATCTCGTCAGCAGTGGGTTCACACATCATTATCCCAAGCACGGTCAACGTCAACACCAACTTCAACGTGACCATCAGACTGGATAACCCGGCATCAGCGCCCGGTGGTGGTGTGGGCGCGATGGAGGTGCAGTGCTCAGTGTCCCCCACGTCACGACTGATCGGACAGAGCTATGCGAACGGCACCGTCTTTGGACCAAATCCGGTCATCATTGTGAACCCGACCACCTCGTCAATCACCTACGCAGTCAGCCAGTCAGGCAGCAACCCGCCTGTCAGAACAGGTGGAACGGTGTTGAGCCTGACGATCCGGGCGGCAACACGCGGCACCGCAACGATTACCTGCACGGCAAGCATCATTGACGCCACAGGGGTCGAAACCAACCTGACCGTCGCACCAGTGACCTTTACCGTCCGCTAAAGTATCAATGCGCAGTGGGTGGGCACAGTCCCACCCCAACTGAAATTCTTGGAAGACAAGAAAGTGAGCATGACAATGAAAACCTACAACATTATCCTCAAGATCTTTGTGACAGCACTTATGGTAATCAGCATGATGCTGGCTTCGACCATCGCCTCTGCGCAGGATGTCACGCCAGAGCCGCTGCCCACCGAAGCGCCCACGACTGAACCCGTGCCGACTGAAGTAGTTCCTACTGAGGTAGCACCCGTCGTCGTGACCGAAGCTGCGCCCGTTGTCGTAACAGAGGCAGCGCCCCCCGTAGAAGTCGTGCCCGTTGTGGTCACGCCCGCCGTACTGGATGTCTCCGCTGTGCGTGCCTACTTCGTCGCAGACAACGCCGCGCCTGTCGTCGGCAGCCCGTTCGCGCTTGACCTGATGGTCATGAACCCATCAGCCGTCGGTATCAACGGTCTGTCGCTGCAATGCACGCTCGATCAGGTGTTGTTCATGGTCGATCCCATCATGGCAGCGCCCGTAGAGCCTGTCGATGGTCAGCCCGTGCCCACGCCCATTCCTGGCATCTTCGGCATCAACCCCTACGTCCAGCCCTTAGCAGTGGACACCTACACCAACAGCGCCACGGTGATGCTTGCCCAGACAACAGGCGTACCCGCCTTCGCTTCTGGCAAGGCAGAAACCTTCAATCTGCGGGCGACGGCAGCCGGCACGTTTAATATGAACTGCACGGCGACAGTCGTGGATGCCAATGGTTTGACGCAAGCCATCAGCACCTTCCCGCTGACGCTCAGCATCCAGCCCGCGCCCGTCGTAAGCGAAGCGGCAGTGCCTACCGAAACTGCGCCTGTCGAAGTGCCGACTGAAGCCGCACCGGTCGAAGCTGCGCCCGTTGTAAACGAAGCGGCAGCGCCAGCCGAAGTTGCGCCTGTCGAAGTCGCCCCGGTGGAACCCGCGCCTGTTCAACCGACAACGGGTTCGATCACGGGTCGCGCCATCGCCAACCGCAGCGTCATAGTCACGCTCACGGGTGATGCAGGCTTCGTGCAAACGGTCACCGCCGCGCCCGATGGCAGCTTCACCTTCGCCAACGTGCCTGCGGGAATCTACACCATCACCGCAGACGCCGCTGGTTATCTGCCTGCTCAGGGTGTCGTCGGCGTGATGCCCGGTAACACGCTCACGCAAAGCACGCTTACACTTGTGAACGGCGACCTGAACAACGATAACCTGATCGACGCCAACGATACGGCGATGCTCAGCAGCACCTACGGCAGATCGTCAGCGAACCTGCCGCCTGAACTGGACGTGAACCTTGACGGACGCATCGGCTTAAGCGACCTGCGCATCGTCTCGGCGAACATCGGTCAGGTTGGACCTGCGCTCTGGCAATAACCCGCTAACTCCCCCCTTTGAACCCCTCTGGTATACATCAGAGGGGTTTTTTATTGGGTCAAACGCGGGCGTTGTCTCGGTCAGGGGGCGAACGTTGGAGGGCAGTGTTCTCGGTCAGGGGCGAACGAAACGCGGCGGCAAACTGAGTTCGCGGCGGATAGGGGTCTAAAAATGGCTGTTTTAAATATTTGCTTTGCATTTTACAATACCTTCGCCAATTAAGCGGCGAAACGGTCAAGACGGCGAACGCGAATGCCGCTGAAGGCGGTAAGGCGCT
>CALMZT010000343.1 GCA_937870805.1 uncultured Chloroflexota bacterium | reverse complement strand
GATAAAACAGTGGTGATTGAGATTTCACTGCAATCCCGGGACCATTATCAATGACTTCAATGTGCAGCAGTGTCTCTTCGCTGAAGACTTTTAAGGTCACTTTCCCACCAGCCTGTGTGTATTTCATAGCATTATCGAGGTAGTTGAGCAATGCGCGTGAAAGCCAGCGGCGATCTACCTTTGCGGTAGTGATCTCTGGCGCAATATCGAGCGTAAAGTGCAGTGATTTTTTATCGAGCAGCGGCTTGGCGTTGGCGACAACTTCGTTCAGCAGTTCGCGTATATCGACTTCAGCACGGGTAAAGCCATAACCGCTTTCGATATGTTCGAGGTTGAGCAGGTCATCAATGAGATCACGCAGACGATTGATGCTGCGCACACCAATATTGATGATTTCATCTACCGTTTGATCTTTTTTCTCTAACATCCCTTGCAGCATCGTCAGGGAGTTGAGGGTCACCCCTAACGGGTTACGCATATCATGAGCAGCAGCTTGCATAAAGCGCGCACGCTCAATTTCTGCTTTGCGCAAGTGAGTAACATCTTGAAGTACGATCACCCAACCGTCTGCGTCTCCTTTTTGCGATACCTGACGCTCGACATAGACAGGTGAGACTTGTACCAGCACAACACGCTCATGATCCAAAGTGACCTGAAAGGCTTTTTCATTGCCTTCAAGGCGTGACGATACTGCAACCAACAGCGAATCGCGCATTTTAGCGTGAATCGGCGCTTCACGCAGCGGCACTTCTCTGAGCTTTTTGCTGCTAATGCCGAGCATCGTTTCTGCCGTGTAATTTACTAGCTCAATACGTCCGTTTTGATCGGTAGTGATAATGCCATCGGCAGAAGACTGTAAAATAGCGTTGAGGCGGTTTTCCTGCTCTCCGCGCGCTTCATAAAGGCGCGCATTGTCCAGGGCGACCCCCACCGTATCGGCAACTGCGCGCAGCACACCGACAATTTCATCGCTGAAGCTATTCGGCTTATTGCTCATGATGCTTAAAATACCGATGATTTTGCCGCGCGCGTGCATCGGAGCCATCGCAATCGAGCGAAAATGTTCATCACGGAAGCTGGGAACGGCGTAATCTTCGGTGCCGTCGAGGTTGTTATTGGCAATCACACCGTCGTTGGCAATCACCTGCCCGGACATGCCTTTGCCGAACGGGATACGCATCGGCATACTCACGAAATCATGTAACCATCCTTGCTGCGCGCGCAGTACCACATCTTGCGTCTCCTGGTCAACAAGGCTGATCCCGCCAGATTCGGCGTTCACAACCTCTAGCACAGCCCGCAGCGCCGTCTGCAAAGTTTGGTCAAGATCAAGCGATTGACCTACTGTCGAGGCGACAATGTTAATCGCCGCCATCTGATCGATGCGCCGTTTGACCTCTTCCGAGAGGAGACGATTTTGAAGAATGAGATTTTCAGTTTCGTGCATTCCTAGCCAATGCTTTCTTTGGAAATCGCCGCTGCCAACTGCACACTGACAAGCTCAAGCATCATCACATTTTCCTGGTTAATCGAATGAGGCTGCTCCCGACAAGCGATCAACGCACCATAACGTGTACCACTAAATGTCACCGGAACACACGCCACACATCCCAGGCGCCCTTTGGCAACGAGTGGGTGTGTTGGATTGTCTTGCGGTCCAGCAGTACGGCTGTGCCCGCTTTTACTCACCCAGCCAATAATATCATCAGCAGACGCTTGTTTTGGCATGATCGCTAAAATTGCATTGGGTCCAACCTGTGCTTTGAGCGTAAGATTTACTGGATTTAATGTTTCCAAACGGTAATATCCAACGTAATCATACCCCATTTCCTGGCAAGCCTCAACCGCTGCTTGATATTTACCACCTTCGCCTGTTGCTGTGCGTAGTTTTTTGGCAAAGGCACGCACACCTGGCAGGCTGTCGGCGCGCAAGGTTTCAAGCTGTCGATCCGACATTAAACTGCCGATGCGGCGGATCAGGTCGTCGTTTTCAAATGGCTCAGTGCTGATTTCGTCAGCTTGCCCTGGAATACCGAAATCGGCTTCTTCATCGACAAGGATAATCAATAAACGAGGATAGGTATGGCGTAAATCGGCAATCAAATCGTCAGTATCGCCAAGCCCGTTGTCCACGACGAAGACATCGACGTGTTTGTCACGATCAGCAAGAATATCCAGGGCGTCATGGGTATTAGAAACGATTTCGACTTTGAGGTCTTTTTGAGCAGATAAGTTTTTATAATAGCGTGCAGCGTGTTCGCGGCGTACAGCCACAAGCAGGTCAATTGACGGCATAAAGCTTCAGTGGCAGACTTGAGATAGACGATGAAAAGAATGCCACTTTGTCTCCTTTCCTCTTAATCATAGTCTATGCGTCAACCACCTTTCAATGAAGATTTCTCATCATATTGATAACTGGCGGCTGCCAATGCTAAGAGTGTTAACTGACGCATTCCCGCTTCGATGGGTTTAGTCTCTATATATTCGTCCAGGCGATGAGCATTACCGCCGCGTGTGATACCAATAGTGACCGCCGGATAGCCGGCTGCTAAAGGCACATTGGCATCTGTACTGCCTGTTTCCAGTGAGCCGCGCACACCGACCTGTGCCAACGCTGCCATAGCTCCTAACACCAACGGGTGAGACGTTGAAATATTCCCTGCCGGACGATCTCCTACAACTTCGATAGCCATCGTTAGTTCCGATTTATTGATTGCTTCGATTTCAGACCGTACCTGACGTTCCAGCAGTTGAAGCGCTGTAGGTTCTTCGGAGCGCAAGTCAAGCCATAAACTAGCGCTTGTGGCAATTGAATTGATGGACTGTCCCCCTTCAATCATGCCAATATTATAGGTCGTGCGGGCGTTCTGTGGTGGATGGATCGACGTAATGCGGGCACCAAGCTCAACGATACCATGTATGGCGCTTGGACGCCCGAAGTGTAGCCAGCTATGTCCTCCCGGCGCAGACGCTTTGATATGCAAGCGACGCACGGCGATCCCCGCATGATAGATGTGCCCAAAAGCTAATCCTTCGAGGTTGATAACACTGGCGATCCGCGATTTCAACTTCTCAAACGCCGCGCGCATCCCGCCTAAATCGCCTAACCCTTCTTCACGAGTAGTTGCTACAAACCAAAGATCACACTCTGCTGTCCAGTTTTGACGCTGGAAAGCGGCAATCAGCCCCATCATGCCCGCGACGCCGATGCTGTTGTCACCGAGACCTGCGCCATAAATCAAATCGTCTTTAACAGTCACTTTCAGATCAGTATCTTGTGGAAAAACGGTATCTGTATGAGCTGAAATCATAAGACCGGGGAGGCTTCGGTTATTACCTGGCAGTAGTCCGTAGACGTTGTATAGTGCGTCCATTTCTACTTCAACTAATCCCAGCGCTTTGAATTGCTCCATGATGTAAATGCCGCGCTGTTCTTCATAGAATGTAGGGGCAGGGATACGATGAATCGCTAAGGCTTGTTGAATAACCCATTGTGCAATGTCTGGCAGCCATTGCCATTTCAGCGTGCGATTCAGTTTAATAATAAGATTTTCCATCTCGCCCCCTCCGACCTCTGGATATAAGTTCCAAGTATGCCGCATCGCGCGTTATTATGCAGATTTTCGGACAGAGATGAAAATGGTTGGGGATATGTCCAAACAAAAAGCCGACGTTGGGTCGGCTCTTGGTGTGAATTCTTTGACTGTGATTCGAGGGCGGCAAGGTGCTTCATGAGGCGACTCTTGCGGCGGGCACCGTTATTCTTGTGAATAGCCCCACGACTGGCAGCGCGATCCAGGTCTTGAACGGCAAGCCGGACTGCTTCTTTTGCAGCATCCGCACTCCCCTTGCTGAGTGATGCACGCGCGTTCTTGACGAAGGTGCGCACGCGGCTGCGATAGACGCGGTTGTGAAGTTGACGCTTGAGTGTCTGACGAATACGCTTAATTGCTGATTTGTGATTAGCCATAATAAAAAGGCAACGGCGAGAGTACCGTGGTCTCCTCTCTATCTTTCATTACTATAGAACTGAGTAGTGGCATTTTACACATTGATACGCCGATTGTCTAGCCTCAGCCTAACAGATTAGCCAATAATAAGCCTGCCGCCGCAAGATTCAGAATAATAAGCACCGCTAAACCCACGGGCACAAATGCGGGATACTTCTCATCTTCGCCAGGCAAGCGTGTCGCCTTGATGTCTTCTGGGATGAGCTTGAAGTATTCAGATGGGTCTTGGTCATCGCCATCCATTGCAAAATCATCATCGAATTGGTCATCCAAATCCGTACTTTCAATGTCGTCGAGCAAATCATCGGCATCATCATCCGGCGGTGGCGACATCACGGGCACAGAACGCGGCGCGCTCACTGGTGGCGCGGGTCTAGGGGGTGGCGTTGCCGGGAAAGACGATTTACTTGATGGCGGTGGCGCTGGCGGCAGAATGGGTTCGTCTTCCTCAACCCCAAACATGCTTTCTTCGTCCGTAAAAGGTGTCATTGTAAAAGCATTGATGCCGCCCTGAGCCGGAGCAGGACTGGCTGGTCCACCAAGATTGAGGCTGGAAACCCAATCGTCGTAATCTTGCTTCGTCGGTTCGGGTGGACGAAGTGCCGAACTGGCACTGCTGGTTTCCGTCGAAGACATATCCCATTCGAGACTTGTAGGCATTTCATCATCCGCAGAGGCGGCACCTATCGGCGACGCGCCAAAGGGTGAACTCGTTGACGGCGGAGGCGCTGGCGGCGTACCTCCCGATTTTGCGGTAAGCATTTGTATACCATTCTTGGCGCGTTCGTTATTGGGGTTAATAATCAAAACGTTTTCCAAACAAGTACGCTGCTCTTCAACGCTCTCTACCGTCGCACTTAACCAGAGCCAAGCCTGTTCATTAAATTCATCTAATTCGACTGCTTTCATCAGTAGTGTGCGTGCTTCGGCTTTGTTCCCTGCACGATAGGCTCTAATGCCTTCGCGTACCATCGCATCTACGTTCGCTGACATCTTACTGCTCCCGTTTCTCTGTCCTGCACATATGATAACACGAAGCGAATTTTGAAGAAAAGCAATCTTTTACACAAACTGTTTTAGAGAAACCACTTGTCAGGAAATAGAAATCTTACATTTCCAATTAAAGTGTCAAAAGGAACTCAAATGAACTTCCTTTTGTGCTACACTTTATTTGATGCTTGATTCGGCATTCGTAT
>CALMZT010000342.1 GCA_937870805.1 uncultured Chloroflexota bacterium | reverse complement strand
AGCGGCCATGACGCACCTCCTGCACAGGAACGGTATCGTAATATCCAGGGGATTCCGTGCTTAAGCGATCACTTCCTGTTGTGCGGCGTGATGGGTGCGTGGTAGCCCAACGGGTATCGAAAGGCGCGGCGCGCAACCCACGCGCGAAATGCGCAGTCACCTCGGCCGCGAAGAGGAAGCATTCAGATGGCCATGGGCATTTTCAACCGTAAGAAGGAAGATGGGTCACCGGCCGACCCCGCTTCGGCCAAGGCCGCGCCAGCGGCCGGCGCCCCGGCGCCCTCGCCGGCGGGGGCGCCAGCCGCCGCGCGCGATCCCGACATCGGCGTCCCGCCTTTCCGCCCCGCGACCAAGGAAAACCCCATGATGAACTCCGCCCCGAAGCCCAACGCCGCGCCCGCCGCCCCGTCCGTTTCCGGGCCGCGCCCGGCGCCGATCGCCACCTCGCCGGCCCGCCCGCTGGGCCGGATCGAGCCGTCCGAGCGCCGCACCCTTGTGGTGGGGCGCGGGATCAGCTTGCAAGGCACCGTGGCGGACGCCGAACGGCTCGTGGTCGAGGGCACGGTCGAATCGCAGATGATCCAGGCGGCCGAGCTGTTCGTCGCCGGCTCCGGCGTGTTCAAGGGCGAGGTCGAGGTGGAGGACGCGGAGATCGCCGGCGCCTTCGACGGCACCATCACCGCGCGCGGCAGCCTCATCATCCGCACCACCGGCAAGATCAGCGGCACCGCCCGCTGCCGCAAGCTCTCCGTCGAGGAGGGCGGCCAGGTGTCCGGCAAGATGGAGATGCTGACGGACGCCGCAGCCCTGGTGTCGCCGGCCCGCATCCCGACCCAGTCGGTGCCCGCCGACGCCTGATCCCGCGGAACGGGCGCGCGCGCTCACGGCACTGGCACGACAGCTCCCCGCCGAAATACAGCCAAAACTGCGCAGCCAAGCGCTAGAGACGATCAACACGATTCGCAGCGAAGAAGAACGCACGGACGCGCTCATCGCCTTTGTGCCGAATCTGGAATATGCTACGGGACAAGACCAGTTTCCCGAACTGCTGGCACAGGCGTTAAGTATCGCCATTGGCATGACACGGCGGCATTTGCGCGCGCGCGCACTCGTCGCCCTTGCGCCACATTTGACGCTCGACCTGCAAGGCGAGACATTGGCAGTTGTACACGGCTTGAGTAACGAGACTGACCGCGCTAATTTGCTGGCGGAACTTGCGCCGAATCTGCCACCGGATATGCTGGTCGCCAGTCTCGCTGTCGCGCACACGATGCGGGAACAGGCGGCGCGGGTTCACGCTTTAACGGCGTTAGCACGTCACATTCCAGAGAATGCGCGCAATCAGACGCTGCTTGACGCTTTAGCAGCGGCATCGAATCTGCCACAGCCGTATGCGCGCGTGATGGCGTTGATCGCGCTGGTGAATATTCTACCGCCACATTTGCAGGCACAGGCTTACACCAATGCGCTGGAAACATCGCGCCTGATCCAGAACGAAAATGCGCGCGCCCGTGCTCTGAGCATTATGGGTCCCTATTTGCCGGACACACTGCTAGGACGCGCGCTGGAAGCCGCGAACCAGTTAAGCGATTTCCAGCAGCGAATGAATGCCCTGATTGGTATCATCCCTTACCTGGATGAAACAACGCGCCGCGATACCTTGCTGCAATTGTTAGACAGCATTGTACAGATCAAGGTGGATTATAAACGGGCACGGGCGCTGGTGAGTATCGCGCCGCTGCTGATGCCAGAACTGCTGCAAACTGCGCTGGACATGGCGCTGAACATTGATGACCCATTCGATCAGGTGAGCGCAGCGATTCCCTTAATACATAATATGCCGCCTGATAAACGTCCAGCAATTGTCGCGCAAATATGGGACGTGATCAAACAGATCGAAAACGGTTACGATCATGCCAGCGCACTGGCTGCGATTGCGCCGTTTTTGCCAGGAACGGCAAGTAACGACATCGCACAGTCGGCGGGGATGGTCACCGGTTCGATTATGGACGAGTACGACCAAGCCAGCGCCATCAGCATCCTTGCGCCACTGCTGACCGGCAGCACACCCAGCAGCGCAGGAGCATCTCTACCGCAAGGTCATGTCATCATCAAGGAAGCATTTGAATCAGCGTTGAGCGTCCCACAGCAAGCGCTGCGTGCTCAACTGCTAGGAGAATGCGTGACGATGTGGCACGATATGGGCGAACACACGCTGCGTCCCGAAAAAAGTATGGACGTATGGCGCGAGATCGTGGTACGGCTCACCTCTTTACCGCTAGCAGATGTCTTGTTATGCTTAGGTGTGCTGTTACCGATGATACGTACATTAGCGGGAGAGGAACCTCTGAAGGACATTGTGCGTATTTTAGGTGTGCGCTAACTGCAAAACGTAAAATTTGCGCGCAAAAATTACCGTTTCACGGTATATTTAAGTTGGAAAAAATGCCGGGGAAGATTTGATGGACGACCACCTTTTATCAAAGTTGATGCGCGTTGCCAAACAGATTACACGCGCCGAACGTGCGATGGTTGTTGATATGCAGCTCAATGTATTGGACACGCTGAACATCGAACCGTCGATTTTGAACTCGGCACATTTCCGTGATGTTGCGATAGCCTCTCTACGCCGCGCGCTTGATCGTAACGAGTCGATCATCACCAACAACATTATCACTGACCCGGCGCAAGCTCCTGTCACGAATACCAATTTTACCGATCTGCGTGTGGTGGTCGTGCTGCCTGTGCTGGAACATGGCGCGGTGTATTTAGATCAGCACATCCGTTACGGCATTATTCCGCGACAGACAATTGATAAACTGATGCGGCTGGTCAAAGAAGTTCTGGAAAGTGAGTCGCTTGACCAGGATGAAGAGGATTTGACCGCGATGTATCAGCAGATGAATTAGACCACTACCCCTCTCCTCACCCCTCTTCAAGGGTAGGGATTTAATGAAAGCGAATTGAGCGTTCGCCACAACCTCACCCCCTTTGTCCCCCTCTCCCCTTTAGAAACGCTGTGAAATTGGGAGTCTAAGCATGTGGAGAGGGGGAAATGCTTCGCGTAGCGGTCTGTCGTGCAGGAAAATAGGCTTGAGGGAAGGGTGTTTTTGCAGTGATTTTGCAGTAACGAACACGGCTGGCAGCCCATTCATCCTCTGCGATCAACACTTCGACAATCGCTGCAAAATCTGGCATGGCGGTTCGCAGGGACTCAATCATCGCTTTAAAACCTTCTACATCCAAATCTTCACCGAAGCCATAATTGACGTAATCGGCTGCAAAGACCTCATCCATCAGGTCTACATTACCTGCATTGACCGCTTCATCATAAAAGCCCCGAATTATCGTTTTATGGGCTTCTGCGGCGTCGTCCTGCGCGGCACTGATGGCAGGAAAAACGCTTAAAACGAATAGTAGGAACAAAAAGCTAATAACGCGACGGTAAAGCATGATTTCTCCTTGTGTTCGCTTGCTGAAATGTCTTTACGCATCATTAAATGGGATTCTTAACGGAGTGTCAATAAGAGGGAAGAATTGAGGAGAGCGTTTGAGAGTGAACAAGTCAGTTCACTGCTATAAACGCAATATCGAGTAGATCATGATCTACGCTGAAACAACCATCAGGGGTATAGCAAACAGAGAGATTACTCCTGCAAGCGCGGGAGGCTTTTGGGCTGTGGGATGGTCTTGAGAATTTCGTCGATGATGGCGGCTGTGCGCTTGCTGTAGAGCCACACCATGCCGGGCTTCACATCTGCGCCGCAGATCACCGCCAGCGACACGGTATAAGGTCCGCCAAATTCGATGATGTAAACACCGTTGCTTGTGCCTTCAAAGTATGTCGAGTGGAACTTGCTTTCGTCCAAGATGCTGGCAAGCGAACGCTGCGCCGTGTGGTCGATGCTCAGTGCCTGTGTCAGCAGTTGTAAGTCGTAGTCGTCCAGCGTCCCGGCTGCGCCCACCATGTTACCATCGGCGTCCACCAGCCCGACGAAGCTGGCTTTCACATGTCCCAACAGGCGATTCAGTTCCACGCCGATGCGTTTGAAGTGCTGGCGTCCTAACACCAACGCAGCAGGACGTGTGCGTGGGTCAAGGCGCTTGGCACGATCACGAGAGGCTTCGCGCGGCTGTGCCTGCTCCTGGTCAACAGGACGATTGCGCTCTGCACGTTTCTGCTCAAGCTGGCGCTCAATCTGCATCAAAACAAATGTCATGTTCAGCGGCTTGTAGAGGTAATCGACAGCGCCCAAACGGAACACCGCAACGGCGCTTTTGGCAGAAAGGTCGTCGTCAATCACGATCACACGCGCGCCAGGACGCAGCCCGCCGACGACTGCCAGCAAATCCATGCCGCTGAGATCAGGCAGTTCAGCTTCGGTGACAATCAGGTCGAAGTCGGTCAGCAGAATTTCACTGAGGGCTTCTTCAAATGTGCCTGACTGATTCGTCGCGTAGCCACCTGCCAACTCCAGCGTATCTGAAAGCTGCGTGCGCAGGTCTTCGTCTTTGGCGACAATTAAAATGCGTTCCTGCCGTCGTGCGTTGCTCATCCCGCCTTATCCGTTCGTTGCCACTGGGGAATACTGTGTAAGTAAAGGAGAGAGTGAAACCAATTGAATCAAGCGCTCTCCATGTGTAATGATACCAAGAATTGCTTCGCTCGTTGTGGGTGCGCTTTGCAATTGTGATAAATCAAGATATTCTACCTGGCGCACTTCATCGACTACTAAACCGAGTTGGGTTTCTCCGCGCTGCGCGACAATGAACAGTGTGGAGACATCGACAGGTTTTGCAGGTTGATCAAAAACGCGGCGCAAATCGAGCATCCATAATACCGCACCGTGACGATTCACGACCCCCAATATTTCGGGACGTGTGTCAGGCACGGTAACAATTTCCACCAGCGCTGTTACTTCGGTGACATCCTCAATGAGAACAGCGTATTCCTGAGCACCGAGCATGAACAGCAGGGCGGGAACTTGCACAACCATCTTTATTCGTCGTCCTGATGCATCAACTTGCCACGCGCTTCGCTGAGCCATGTGACCATGACAATAGTAGGTGGTGTGCTGCCTTCCAGTAGAATCTCATCGACCAAATCGCCCAGCTTAGAACGCAGCGCAATCAACACATTGTTGGCGGAAATCCCCGCTAACCAGGGCGTTTCGGACGAAATCTGCAAGCCGACGCGATTACCGTTGATAACGCCGTTCAGATGAACGGTGTGCGCTTCGCCAGTCTTGAGAACCAATTCCGCTAACGTCGCCCCGGCGCTTGCCATCTGTGCGCGATAGGCAGGCGAAAAACCGAGTAACCCTGCCGCGCGGCGCACAGTGTCTCGGACAATCATAATATCCATCGTGTCTTCCACCCGTACTGTCATGATGGGTGGACGCAGATGATATGGACCTCTAGCGTCAGTCATGCTACCCCTTGTTCCCGGTATCACGAGTTTACTTACTCTAGTATACCTAGTTCCTGCAAGGTACTGATAAGATGTTCGGAAGCAAAAATGTCCTTCGGGATATAATCGTCTGCTCCGGCACGCAGTCCGGTCATCGTGTCCTGGGCTTTGGATTTTTCCGTCAGCATAATGATAGGAATATCCTGTGTCGTCGGATTACGCTTCAGGCGGCGACAGACTTGAAAACCATCCATGCTGGGCAGTTTTACATCCAGCACGATCAGGGCGGGGGGGTTCTCAATCGCCTCACGGATACCCTCAGGTCCGTCATAGGCAACCCGCACACGCAGTCCGACACTTTCCAGAGTCTCTTTAATCTGCGCTGCCTGTGTTTTGCTGTCTTCAACCAGCAGTACTTCTAGTGCCATGAGTTTCAAACCTCGTTCGCTGTTTGAACTTATTCTACATCAGATTACGAATCGCTGTTGCTAACATTGTGAGAGACAGCACATGTTCTACCCCACCACGCTCGATTGCCGCGCCGGGCATCCCAAACACAGTAGAACTTGCTTCATCCTGTGCGAAGGTACGCGCGCCTGTACGTCGCATTGCCAGCAAGCCTTCCGCCCCATCATCACCCATCCCTGTCAGGATAATCCCGATGCCCTTTGCACCGCAGGCTGCGGCTACCGAGCTAAACAGCATATCTACCGACGGTTGATAACGATGTGCGCCCTGTTCTTTGACCAAACGCGCCGTTAAGCCTTGTAACTGGCGCGTGATGGTTAAATGGGCTGTACCCGGCGATAGGTACACCGTATGCGGCTTTAAAGGCAAATTGTCGCTTGCTACTACCAAGGGAAAGGGCGTACTTTTGCGCAGCCAGCGTGCCAAACCGTTGATGAACTCATTCGGAATGTGCTGGACGACGACAATCGGTAAGCCAAAGTCCCTCGGTAAACCATTCAGCAGCGAGATCAAAGCGCTGGGACCTCCTGCACTGGCTCCGATTGCAATGAGTTCTGGCGCAGAACGCACGCCTTCAGTCAAACGGTTTTTGAGTGTGTTTAGTGCAGGCAGTGAGGCAGGGATCGGCGCACCGCTGATCCGTTCAAAACTCAATTCACGACGCTGGATAACCTTCACTGAAGACATCGCCATCAGCGTCTTGATTAACTGGCGCTGCTTTTCTGGAAAATTTGGGTCGCGTCTGTCGGGCGGTTTTTCGACAACAGCCAGAGCACCTGCTTGCAGCGCCTGAAAGGACAACTCTAACTCGCTCTCAAGCAAGCCACTGACGACCACGACAGGCGTCGGACACTGTGCCATGATACGGCGTGTGGCTTCTAATCCATCCATGCGCGGCATCCGAATATCCATTGATACCACATCCGGCTTGAGTTCCTGCACCAACGCAAGCGCCTCCTCGCCGTCGCGTGCAGCACCGATGACGCGAAACCCTGGCGTCTCGTTGATGAGGTTCGTTAGATAATGCCGGACGGTGGGGCTATCCTCCGCCAGCAACACACGGATACCCCAAGAAGTATTTTCTGCCATGTATTGTGTATCAATCTAGCGAGGCGAATGTGATATATCTTTATGTTCGGTTAAATTAGAATTGATGTCCATAGGGAGAACGGTTTTCTAACCAAATTATTGCTGTATACGAACCCTCATGGACGGAGAAACAAAAACAAGGGGTTAAAAGCCCCTTGTTCAGTTTCAGTGTAGGTGGATCGAAGGTTAACGACCTTCAATCATAGAATACATCTCGCGCGTCTCACGCGAGGGTTCAATATGCAATGTTTCGTCCAGGATTTGCGCAAGGCGATTATACTGTGCGCGGGCATCTTCAAAACGATTTAGCTGGATATAGATTGACATGACTTCGCGGTGGATGTCTTCGCGTTCTGGCGCTTCCTTCAACGAGCGCACATAAAAGCCCAGTGCCTGCTCGTCATCGTTGCGCCCTCTAGTCAGTCGTCCCATCGACACCAACGCCTGAGCGTAAAGCTGACGCAAATGATCGCGGCGATTGCGTGTCCATTCC
>CALMZT010000341.1 GCA_937870805.1 uncultured Chloroflexota bacterium | reverse complement strand
CAGAACTGGGTCGCGGGCTGCTCGATCAAGTCTATATCAAGGGGAAGAACGGCTATGTCATCCTCATGTCTGTTGGCGATGAAGCCGTGTTGACGACGCTTGTGCGCGAAGGCGCGAAACTCGGATTGATTTTTCTTGACATGCGGCGCACGGCTGACGATTTGGAAAAGCTAGTCTAGCGCCGTACAGCTTCGTTACTGTTGACATTCAAGTGAAATTTGGTTGACGGCGGGGGGTCTCAACATAGAGAATACCTCCCCGCCGCACTTTTTGTTGGTTGGATAGGATGTGACATGCCAAAATACATCTTTTGCACAGGTGGTGTTGTAAGTTCGGTGGGCAAAGGCGTGACTGCCGCTGCTATTGGGCGCATCCTCAAAGCGCGTGGATTAAAGGTCGCTATCCAAAAGCTCGACCCCTATTTGAATGTCGATCCCGGCACGATGAGTCCTTATCAGCATGGCGAAGTCTTCGTGACGGCGGACGGCGCAGAGACCGATCTCGACCTTGGACACTACGAACGTTTCATCGACGAGAATCTCAACCGTGCATGCAATGTCACGGCAGGGCAAATCTACAGCTACGTCATCGAAAAGGAACGGCGCGGCGACTACCTTGGTAGAACCATCCAGGTCATTCCTCACATCACCAATGAGATCAAGCGTCGAATCCTGCTGGTCGAAAGCGAAAACAAGCCCGATGTGGTCATTGTCGAAGTGGGCGGCACAGTAGGCGACATCGAAGGGCAGCCATTCTTGGAAGCAATTCGTCAGCTACGTCTCAGTATTGGTCGCCCCAATTGTCTCTCTGTGCATGTTACGTTTTTGCCTCACATCGGCGCGACGGGTGAACTGAAGACCAAACCGACACAGCACAGCGTCCGTGAACTGCGCAGCGTGGGTATCACGCCGCAAGTCATTATTGCCCGCACGGATTATCCCGTAGACAAAGACACAGTAGAGAAGATTTCGCAGTTCTGCGATGTCGATGAAAAAGCGGTGATCCCGTTGGTCACCACTGATTTGCTTTATAAAGTGCCACTTGAACTGGAAGACGCTGGCTTAGGAGACTACATCACAGAATATTTCGGGCTGCAAGTGTCTAAGCCTGATTTGAGTAGCTGGCGCAAGATGACACAGCGGATGCGCGCAGCCCAAGAACCCCTGCGCATTGCGATTGTGGGCAAATACGTGGAGCTTCATGACGCCTATATGAGCGTCAAAGAAGCAGCGTTCCATGCTGCCACAGCACAGGACCGCCGCCCTGAGATTAGTTGGATTTACTCTGGCGATCTTGAGCGAGAGCGAAACTGGGATTTGCTGAAAAACGTCGATGGCATCATCGTTCCCGGTGGTTTTGGTGAGCGTGGTATTGAGGGTAAAATTCTTGCGGCGCGCTATGCACGGGAGCATAGAATCCCCTACTTAGGTTTATGTCTTGGTATGCAGGTGATGTGCATCGAATTTGCGCGCAATGTACTGGACATTGAGGACGCTACCAGCTCAGAAATTGAGGGCAACGCAGCGCATCCGGTAATCGATTTGATGATTGATCAGCGCGGCATCAAGGACATGGGCGGGACAATGCGCTTAGGAATCTATCCTTGTAACCTCAAACCCGGTACTAAGTCGTATGCAGCTTACGGTGTACCCCAAATCCACGAACGTCACCGCCACCGCTTTGAGTTCAACAACGAGTATCGCACGCTTTATGAACAAAACGGCATGATCTTTAGCGGACTGAGTCCAGACAATCTACTGGTCGAAGTTGCCGAGATTGGCGACCATCCATTTATGGTGGGTAGCCAATTTCATCCTGAATTTCTCAGCCGTCCCAATGCCCCACATCCGCTGTTCTCAGCCTTTGTGAAGGCAGCGATTGAACACAGTCATCACCCGACAACTGAAAATGGGTATATCCCTCGTGACCGTATTGTTGAAAGCGGAGAATAATTACCAATGAGTATTGAAAATTTTGTGCGTGCCATGCCAAAGGCAGAACTCCACGTTCACCTTGAAGGTGTATGGCGCAAAGACACACTGCTGATGATTGCTGACGAAAACGACGCGCGCGCCAATATAAAGCATTTTGACACGTGGGTGAAGCTGCTGGACAACCCCGATTTTAATCGCATCGATCAGATCACACGTACCGTCAGCCAGTGGTTACAATACGGCGAAGATTTGACGCGCATCGTCTACGATCTGGGCGTGGCACTTTCTAAACAGAATGTGCGCTACGCAGAAGTCAGCGTGATGCCTACCTTATATTCTCACATGGGGTTGACACTCGAAGCGATGTTGGAAGCGCTCAACGATGGGCGTGATCGCGTCCTGCGCGGTTGGGGGGTACAGATGGCGTGGATTCTCACGTTTCCCCGTGATGACGCCCGTAAAGCCGACGAACTGCTGCGTTTTGCAGGGACGATAGCCGCCAAGCGCGCAGGTGTTGTAGCCATTGGGCTTGCCGGACGTGAAAACCCGCAGCCTGTAACACAGTTCGAGCGTGTCTTTAAGAATGCGGAAAAGAAGGATATTCTGCGTGTACCACATGCTGGTGATGTCTTCGGTGTGAATGGTACCCTTGATACGCTCAAGCTGCTCCACCCGAACCGCATCATTGAGGGTGTTGGCGCTGCTGACGCGCCCGATGCCCTTCAGATCCTCAAAGACAATCGCGTTCCGCTTGATGTCTCAATGGCGCTCGCGCTGTGTATGAATGAATATTCCAATTACGCTGCTTATCCACTGCGCCAGATTGTGGACGCAGGCGTTACTCTGCTGCTGAGTAGCGATATGCCAAGTTACTTCAAGACAACACTCTCGGACGAATACCTCGCCGCAGTGGAACACTCTGGATTGACCATTAATGAACTCCAGGATGTGGCGTTGAATGCCGTGCGTGAAAGTTTTATGCCGGACGATTTACAACAAACGATGCTTACAGAATTCGCGCAAGAGTACACCCGCCTCAGCGCTGAACATCTCCAAACTGCCTAATCAAAATGGACACTCCAGTGAGTGTCCATCTTTTGTATAAGGTCCTACTTCAGAAGATTTGGGATTTGCTCCGGGTTGTCGGCAACACGCACCCCGGCTGCCTTGAGGGCTTCCGCTTTCTGGGCGGCTGTGCCTTCGCCGCCTTCAATGATTGCTCCCGCATGTCCCATACGTGTACCGGGAGGCGCGCTTGCGCCTGCGATGAATGCCGCAACTGGTTTCGTCATATGTTTCTTGATGAACTCCGCAGCATCTATTTCCGCCCGCCCACCGATTTCGCCGATCAACACAACTTTTTCGGTTTGCGGGTCATCTTCAAACATTTGCAGCACTTCTACAAAGTTCGTGCCGGGTACAGGGTCGCCGCCAATACCCACGCAGGTCGATTGTCCCAAGCCAGCGTTGCTCAACGCATACACCACTTCGTATGTTAATGTCCCGCTCTTGGACACCACACCGACATTACCGGGCTTTCCCACCATGCCAGGAATAATACCAATTTTTGCTTGTCCGGGTGTCAACAGACCGGGGCAATTGGGACCAATGAGACGTGTTTTTTTATTGTTCGTCTTGAGATAGTTGAATACTTTTAGCTCATCCCACAATGGCACAGGATCACTGATACAGACGACCAGATCAAGTCCAGAGTCAATCGCTTCAAACATCGCATCCGCCGCAAAAGGACCCGGCACGAAAATGATGCTGGCATTTGCCCCCGTGACCTCTACCGCTTGTTTTACGGTGTCAAAGACTGGCTTGCCTTCAACCCATTCACCACCTTTACCCGGCGTAACACCGCCAACAACATTGGTGCCGTATTCGATCATTTGCTTGGTGTGGAAACGCCCCTCGCGCCCGGTAATCCCCTGTACGATAAGTTTCGTATTTTTATCGGCTAAAATCGCCATTACTTTGCTCCCTTGGCTGCTTCCACTGCTTTTTGCGCAGCTTCTGTCAATGTTGCCGCAGTGAGAAGCTGCGGTATATTGGCTTCCTCAATGATCTTGCGCCCTTCTTCGGCGTTCGTGCCAACCAAACGGATGACGATAGGCACAGTAGGCTTCACTTCGTTGTACGCTTGAATCATGCCACGTGCGACTTCATCAGCGCGTGTGATACCACCGAAAATGTTGATGAGCACCGCTTTCACGTTCTCATCACTCAGGATAATCCGTAGCGCTGCTACAACCTTATCTGCCTGGGCACCACCACCGATGTCTAAGAAGTTCGCTGGACCAATGCCTTCTCCACCGTAGAGCTTGACCATATCCATGGTGGTCATCGCCAGCCCCGCGCCATTGACCATACAGCCGATTTGACCATTCAGCTTGACATACGCAATCCCTGCTTGCCGTGCCTGCGTTTCGGATTCGTCTTCAGCCGTTAAGTCGCGCATGGCGGCAATCTCTTTGTGACGATAAAGGGAATTGTCATCAATCACCATCTTCCCGTCGAGCGCCATCACGACCCCTTCCTTTGTCACCACAAGGGGGTTAATCTCCGTAAGCATCGCATCATTTTCAACGTAGCACTGGTAAAGTTTCAGCGCAATCTCGCTGAACGCGCGCCAATGTTCACGTGGCAAATTAATGGCGCTGGCAACGCTGCGCGTCTGATAATCATGCAGTCCCAAAAGTGGATCAATGTGCTCACGGATGATGGCTTCTGGCTTGTCATGCGCCACCTGTTCGATTTCAACGCCACCTTCCGATGATGAAATCAATACAGGACGTCCGGCGGCGCGATCCATCGCTACCGCTAAATAAATTTCTTGAGCGATGTTCGACGCTGGATCGACTAACACCTTATGTACTGTCAATCCTTTTATGGACATGCCGAGGATATTGCCAGCGTGCGTTTTGACATCTTCTAACGTTTTAGCAACTTTCACGCCACCTGCTTTGCCGCGCCCCCCTGTCAATACCTGCGCTTTGATGACTACAGGCAAGCCAATCTCCTGAGCGCTGGCATAAGCTTCGTCTACCGTTGTAGCTACCTTGCCGCTGGGAACCGGAATACCTGCTTGTCCAAAAAGTGCTTTCGCCTGATGTTCGTGAAGATTCAAAGTAATTTACCCTCCAACTTTGAAATACATCTTTGCGCGTAGAGTATACCCAATTTGCGAAGCGAACATAGACTACAAAACCTCAACTTCATGCTTCACAATGAGCGCGTCGGGATAATTGCTTTCGACCCACTTCAGCACATTTTCGATGACTTGCCTTGCGTGCATGGTAGAATTGCCTACCGAGGCAAACGCAATCACTGCCGATCGCCACTGATCCTGGCGGGCGACCTCGGCTGCTGACACATTAAAGGTGTTGTGCATCCGCGCTAACATTGATTTCAGAACGCTGCGCTTTTCTTTGAGGGATGAAAGTCCGGGTAAATAGAACTCAACTGTGCATAGACCAACAATCGCATCTGACATTGGTATAAAGGGCTTTTTTGGCAGTGTCCCATGCCTGCGCTATACTAGCGAAGATCTTATTGTACCGTAATGTGTTTTCACATTAAAACTTGGTTGTGCATTTCGCGCGTCAGCGTATACTTAACGTCATAATAAAATCCCATCAACAACTTCGGAGCATTACCGATGAAAAAATTTGCCGTCCAACTAGCGCTTCTGACAGTTTTGGTGCTTTTCGGGCTTTCCCCAGTGGCAGCACAGGGGCAAAACCTGCTGACTAATCCCGGTTTTGAAGACCCTTTTAACACGCTGGAAAACAACAGCCAACTGCGTGTAGCACAGGGTTGGACGCCTTGGTATGTTCCCGCAGCGCAGGGCGCACCCTCATGGCAAAATGAACGCCCTACATATTTACCCACTGCGCCAGATACGGAGCGCATTCACGGCGGCAGCAATGCCCAGCAGTACTTCTCGTTCTACGCAACCCATGACGCTGGCGTCTATCAGCGCGTGACTGGCATCACGACAGGCACACAGCTTAGCTTTAGCATTTATGCTTACATTTGGTCGAGCAACCTTAATGACCTGGATGTGAGTGAAGGTGACGGTAACGTTTTTGCCCGTGCAGGCATTGACCCCACTGGCGGTATCGACGCGAGCAGCCCGAACGTGGTCTGGGCACCTAGAGTTGAACAATACGATGCCTACAACCAATATACGGTGACCGCAACTGCATCAGGGAATGCGGTTACGGTATTTTTTGAAACCACTGTGGGCGAACCAGTACAAACTTACATTTATTTGGATGACGCTTCTCTCACAGCGGCAGGTAGTTCTACTGTTTCTACCCCGACAATCCAAAGCGCAGCGACCAACACTCTAGTACCAACAAATACGACTGTCCCAACGAATACCAATGTCCCAACGAACACCAATGTCCCGCCGCCAACGGCGACAGTCTCTCAGGCAACACCTTCTGATGGCGGCATTCGCCCAACACCGACCAATACACTCGCGCCAACCAATACGAGTGCTCCAACGAACACCAATGTTCCCAGCAGCACACCGCCACCAACCAATACGAACGTTCCTACCAACACACCGGTGCCAACCGCAACTACACCACCAACCAACACGTTAGTGCCAACGAATACATCTGCTCCGAGCAATACTCCTGTTCCCAGCCCGACATCCGAAAGCTCAGGTGGTACTCAACCAACAGCCACCACGCCAGCGACAGGAGGTTCACCTGGTACGCCGATCAGCGATGAATTCCCCGGCACAATTATCCATGTTGTGCGCCGAGGAGAAACAGTTGGAGCATTGGCAACGCTTTACGGCAGCACTGTTGAAGCGATTGTCGAAGCCAATGGATTGAACGAATTTGCCTTCATTCGTCAGGGACAGAGCTTGGTCGTTCCAGTTCGCATCGCTGCACCAGCGACCTCTACGCCGACGAATACCCCCGCAGTTGTGATGATTGTTACAGCAACGCCAGGTGGCGTAGGTGGACCTATCGGCGGTCCAGTTGGCGGACCTGTAGGCAGTGAAGTTTATACCATCCAACGGGGTGATACCCTGAGCGCTCTTGCTCAACGCTTTA
>CALMZT010000340.1 GCA_937870805.1 uncultured Chloroflexota bacterium | reverse complement strand
CGACGGCAACTAACACGGCTTAGATCACATCAGAGGGGCGTAGGAGATAATCCTACGCCCTCTTCATTTTCTGCAATTCCTGTTGAGCTTCTATAGTATTCTTTAAGAAATGATAGGACGATAGAGGCTGTCTGATAATTCGATACGTAATATTGAATGATGTAAGGACTTCGTTCTTTTTTTCTCGCTGTTATCCCTTATACTCAACGCGGCGTCCTTGATGCTTCAATTTCTTTTTCCCTTTGCGCCCTTTGCGCCTTTGCGGTTCAAAGCTGTATTTTCACTTAGACGCTTATCTTCTGGCAAAACCATTCCAAATAATGATAATGTGTGCAATTTACATATCGAATGATGCGAACATGCGCGCGATTCGCTACACTCATACGCGCATTGAAAATTGGGAACTAATAGCTGATATGTTCACACCTTTAACGAACCGTCTGCCACCGAAGCTGGTGGACGACGAAAAACGCAAACTCCTGCGCAAGCGGCACGCGCAGGACACGACAGATATTTTCGCCAGCGACCCTGACCCTAAAATCCGCGAGATGGGGCGCTTGGCGCTGCGGCAAGACGACATCAACTACCAGTTCGCGCTGGGGGATTTGTGCGCGCAGAACTCGCTGACACGCGACAATCGGCTGCTCATCTTCTACGTAGGCAAGGCGCTCATCGCCTATCGGAAGGCGATTCAGCGGGCAGCGCATGACGTTGATCGCCGCCTGGCACAGCGCGCGGTGGAAGGTTACGTTGAGTGGCTGTTGGGTGTTGCCAGGCAGAACCCGACGCGGCGCAATCTGGCGGTGGCGTTGTGGGCGCTGGCAGAGGATGAACCCGACGCGACCAGCCTCATGCCCGGCAGCAGACCGCAAAACGAGCGTGTCATCGACAACTTAGTCGATCTTTATCGCGCGAACGGTGACTCGCTGCCCATCGATCAAACTGTGCTCACTAGCTCACAAGTCTTCGACACACAGCGCACTAATGTTGCACATCTCTCGCAGCCGAATCTTGATCCTAACGAGACGGTTGCCGATTACGGCGTCGATATTGCGGCGCTGTCGATGGAAGTGGTCGATGATGCGTCGGCGTCGGTTTTCAACGAGACCCGCATTGAGGAAGCGTTTTCGGCTTCGTCGGCATTCACCTCAGCAGGCGTAGCAGATACCAGCGACTCGTCGCCCGCGCCGCTTACTGACAAAAAGAAAGACGAGCGCCGCAGCGACTTCAAGATGGGCAGCCGCATCGAAGGGCGCTATGAAGTGGCGGATGTGCGCTTCGGCGGCATGGGCGTGGTGTACCTGTGTTATGACCACGAACACCGCGAACCTGTAGCCATCAAGACATTTCAGAGCCGCTTTTTAGAAAATGAACGGGCGATGGCACGCTTTGAGCAGGAAGCGTTGACGTGGATTCGTCTGGAAAAGCATCGCCATATCGTACAGGCGCGGCTGGTACAGAACATCGACGGACGCCCGCACATTATTCTGGAACACATCAGCGGACCGGAAGGCTTAGGTCCCGACCTTAAAAGCTGGATTGACCATCGACGCCTCGATTTGCGCCAGTCGATTGAGTTTGGCTTGCACATCGCGGCGGGGATGCAGCACGCGACGCTGAAAGTGCCGGGCATGGTACACCGCGACCTGAAGCCCGCCAACATCCTTGTGACACATGATGGCATCGCCAAAGTGACCGACTTCGGTTTGGTGCGCTCGGTGGATTGGGATGATCTCGCGGGCGTGGTAGAGGATGACGACTCCTCGGCTGAACGCGAACGCAGCACACGCTTGACGAAAGCGGGCGCGGTTGTCGGCACTGCGCCGTACATGTCGCCCGAACAATGCCAGGCGTTCAACGTCGATGCGCGCTCGGATATTTATGCGTTTGGCTGCGTACTGTACGAGATGCTCACCGGGCATTATCTCTTTAAGGTGCGCAAGTTTGAGGCGTGGATGTACTCGCACGTCCATGAACGCCCCGAATTCGATACCCAGCACATCCGTCAGATTCCGCATCGGCTGCGCGAACTGGTGTTGGGTTGTCTGGAAAAAGACCCGCGCGAACGCCCGCAGTCGTGGGGCGAAATCGTGCTGGAATTATCAGCCATCTATAACGAAACGTTGGGCGATGTGCCCATCCTCGAAGTGACGGGTCCACAGTTGGAAGCGCGCGAACTGATGGACAAGGGTTACTCGCTCACAGAACTAGGACGCTACGAAGAAGCGCTCGAAGCCTACGATCAGGCAATTGCCTTGCAGCCCGATTATGCATGGGCATACGCGAGAACAGGTCGGACGTTGCGCTGGCAGGAACGTTGTGAGCAATCGCTGGCGTGCTACTATAAGGCGGTGGAATTGCATCCCCAATATGCGCGGG
>CALMZT010000339.1 GCA_937870805.1 uncultured Chloroflexota bacterium | reverse complement strand
ATCGGGGCTTGCGTCTGATCGAGTGTGCCATCGCCATCTACATCGAATTCCACGTCATACAGCCTTACGCCGCCATTTTCCAGCGTTGGCACTTCTTGTGCCATCACTGGATAAGGCTGACGGTTTTCGTCATAGTCGATCAAATCGCGCTGATTAAATTCCGCGATATAAGTCGAAAACGCAGATTGTGAACTAAGATACGCACGATCTGGCTCCTGTTCCCATCCAATTACGAATAGTACCCCATCCTGCGCGCGCGCCACGCTGCCAGCCAGCGTCAGCAGCAGCGTCATGAGGACGATTACCATAAACTTTTTGGACATGCCTCACTCCTTAAACTTGAAATTTTATGAAAAGGTGCTTTACACACTGCCCTGATGATGGCAGTCTGCACTTTTAAGGTCGCTTTCGGGGATTACGTCAAGGTTGCAGGCTGGTTACAAACTCGTATTTCAAGATTAACATGAACATTTAAACAATCTTGAACGCTTTACACCACAATGCTTAGCTCATGGGTACAGTAGTGCAATGTGCGCTCTGAACAAGGGGCTTAAGCCCCTTGTTCGCACTGGTTCTACCCATCAGCCAAATCCTTAATCTCTCATCATCAAAAACCAACTATAGGAACAACACTTCGCCCCGTTTGCCCAACACCACCTTCTTAGGGGAGCACCCACGTGTGCTCCCGACTTTAACTACACCTATATCCGATCTGCGCGAACGCGATTCCCCCTCTCCACATGCGCAGAATTCCTTTCTCGCAATAGTTTCTAAAGTGCAGAAGGGGATAAACTCGACTTTATCCATTCTTAAGCAGGAAGGGTCACATCGGCTCAAACAAGGGGCTTAAGCCCCTTGTTCAGCAGCATAGATGGCTTTTGTGACCCATAAGAACCTTTCAATTTTGTAATTGGATAAAGTCGAGATAAAGGGGTGAGGTTCTGTACGCCAGTTCCACTACCTGCGTTTCGCTTTAAAAACGCTTGCAAAACGACGCATACCGGAACTACATCGCCACTACCTCGACAAATCGTTCCACCACGCGCCAAAACACCAGCCATTCCAGAGGAGAACAGGGTTTATCTCGCCGTAAAAACGGAGGTGTCCATTCGTAGAAGGGTAGCAAATGTTTCTTCGAGCAATTACACGAACGGCATGCACATAATAGATTGATCGTCCAGTTGCTCCCGTTTCGATCTAAAGGAATCAAATGCTCAACGGTGTATTCCAGCATGGGTTTCAAACACCAACAACACAAGCCAAACTGTGAATCAAGTTGCCTTTGGACTTCCTGCTCTGTATAAAAACCGTCTGCCGCTTTGACACGAGCACGACGACGGTGAACAGACGCCAGAATTCGTTCGGGGTGATTTTTTGCATATTTTTTAGTAGCGCGAATCCTAATCGTGCGGGCGCGTTCGGGATTCTCCGCTATCCATTTCTTCATCTGTTCCTTTACACGCTCAGGATTTTCTTTTTTCGAACTCTTTCTCGGTTTGGCTCAGGGTTTTCTAACCTTCGCCGCCGATCTCGCTCACGTATCTGTTCCTTATGCGTTTCTTGATATTTATCGCTAATCGCTTTCGCGCGTTCGGGATTTTCTGCGCGCCATCTGCGCTTTGCTTCCCGTTCCTGCTCAGCATTGTTTGCATAATATCGCCGCTTGCTTGCGCGTACTTGTTCCGGCTTGTCTCGCGTTCTATCCTTTTCTGTTCACACTCCTTTGCTCGCGCCGTTTCAAGATCATCGAGTCGCCGCTGCTGTTTCGCCTTCGCGTTACATTCCTTGCAAGCGTTCGCAGCCCATCCTTTTTGGAACGATCTACCCTGAAATACTCCGGCGTTGGCGGAAATTCGCGTTCACAGCGACGACACAGTTTCGAGTTTGGTACAATAGACATCGTAGTTCCTTTCACGGCTACAACTACTGTCTCCCGCGCTGCATAAGACAGCACGGGAGCGCTTTTTATCCGATAGTCTGATGTTACCAATCCTAAGACTCCTCGCAAATTTTACCGAACTTGCGAACATGTGTTCCAAAACCAACGTTTCTATGGTATCATAACCTTTAAGCGCATCGGCTGGGATCAAAAGAGTGAGTTTTCGTGAACTGCATTCACACATGAGGATGAAACTCTCCCTCTTTCTCAGTGTTCTCGGTGGTTCAACGCTGAATGCTATTTTCAAGGGAGGTCAATGTGAACGCTCAATATCACTCCAGGAAATACCTATGCTTGTGAAGGGTCAGGGTTTACAAGGGTAGGTGTTCCATACTTGTCATTCACCACAACGGCAACCTCAATGGGCAGACGTCGCACATGGGTGGGCAGTGATCT
>CALMZT010000338.1 GCA_937870805.1 uncultured Chloroflexota bacterium | reverse complement strand
CAGCGGCGGATATGTCGCCAGCGAAATGTGCGTGACCAACGACTCCAGTTGGGGCGGCGCGAAAGGCTTCTTCGGCGGCGGCGGACTCATCATGTTGAAGGTTTCCGGCAGTGGCAAAGTCGTCATCGGCACGTATGGCGCGATTGAGGAGCGCACGTTGTCAGCAGGGCAAAAGTACACGGTTGACACCGGGCACATCGTCGCCCTCGATGCATCAATCAATTTCACTGTGCAGAAGGCAGGTAGTTGGAAGTCAACGCTGCTTGGCGGCGAAGGTTTGGTCTGCGAACTCACCGGACCCGGACGCATCCTGATGCAAAGCCGTTCAGAAGATGCCTTCATTAGCTGGCTGCTACCGAAGCTCCCCAATAAATCCAGTTCGTAATTCACATCTGCTTAGCGGAAAATTCGATGACGCTTGACCTTCTCCAATGTCCAGAGAAGGTCAAGTCATTTCTAGGAACGAGAGCTAACGACTAATTGCTATCCTAAGGCAGTTCCGCCAACTCAAACGCCCGCGCAACCTGCTCCAGAAACGTCTCGGAACTAATCCACGCGCTGCTGTTAAATCGTGCGTCTGCGATCCCCATCTTCTTCACCATCTTGTTCGCCATCAAATTGGCGATATAGGCGCGCTGCTGCAACTCACTGCGCCGGCGCAAATAGTCAACGAGGTCGCGGCGGTCTTGCGCGTCAAGGTTCTCAATTTGAATGTAGGGTGGAAGTGGCACGATACGTGAAATATGCAGGTAGTGTACGCGCCAATCTTCGCGCACCTGCTCCAGCTTCACACTCTGCTGTTCGCGCACGACGATGGTTTTCGCCGCCAGATCGCCGAGCCTCTGCGTGTGCTGGGTGGCAAATAAGGCGATTAACCCCACGCTGTAAAACACAGGCAGAAAATCGAACGGGCGCACGAGGTTGCGAATCAGAATGCCGCTGACGGTCACAGGCAAACCGTTCGCCTGTATCACCCGCACCTTGAACATGCGCTTGCCGGGCGTCTGTCCGTTCCACAGAAATTCAAAGATCAGGTGATAGAACGTCACGATGAAAAATTGCAGTATGATAAAAACGGCAAGCACAGTGTTGGTATCGTCCATATTGCGCGGCAGCGAACTGGCAAACAGAATGCCAAAGATAATCATCAACAGCACGATGATGAGGTAATCGACGGCGGCAGCCATACAGCGCGTGCCAAAGCCAGCGATGTCGGCGTCGAGAGGAACGTTTTCGGGCGTATCAATTTGTAGGGACATGAGTACCAGTTTTCAGTTGTCAGTCGGCGTAGAGAGATCAGTATGCAGAACACCTTGAGTCCTAATGATTTTATCGCATCTCGTGAAAAAGATTGGCAAAGATTAGAGGCGCTGCTCGGAAAACGGCGCGGGCGCGATACCTTGAGCGCGGAAGAAGTGCGCGAACTGGGCAAGCTGTA
>CALMZT010000337.1 GCA_937870805.1 uncultured Chloroflexota bacterium | reverse complement strand
CCTGAGTCGTTTGTTTTGGTTGACAACTACTCTACCTCAAAAGCCCTACATCCCTTCATTTTTGGCGAAGGTATTGACAGAAGAAGCCGCAGTTTTTACGGAAATATGCGCCAGAAGATGTACTGCCCGCTTTTGGGTTGCAGCCAGAGGATTTACTGCCGGATGTACCTATTCAAACCGTCAGTACGGGCACATCACAGATCATGATTGCCGTTCGCAATCTGGATGCGCTACGACGCATTCAGGTCAATATCCCTGCGTATGCAGCGCTGCGGGCACAGGGCGATTTCTTCAGTCCACATCTCTTCTGCGTTGGTGGCATCACCTCGGAGGGACAAACGTTTGCGCGCCACTTCGGTTTGCCACCGGATGCTATGGAAGACCCATTTACAGGTTCGGCGACGGGTGGAATGGCAGCGTATCTCTGGCACTATGGGTTGATTGACCAGCCGAGCTTTATCGCCGAACAGGGACATTGGATGCAGCGTTCGGGTAAGGCACTCGTCGAAGTCGTTGGACCACGCGACGACATCGAAAGCGTCAAAGTCGGCGGGCAAGCAGTGACCGTGATGCGCGGTGAGCTGCTGCTGTAGCCGTCAGCGCATTTCAACGACATCAACCTGGACATTCGCTTCACGAAACTGGTCTACCATCTCGGTTGGCGCACGTGTGGAAGTGATGACGCGCACGACTTGTTCAGGCTTCACGAACTTATAGGGCGCGACTTCGCCCCACTTGCTGCTGTCTGCCAGCACAATGTTGGCGAGGCAGTGGTCAATGAGCGCTTGCTTCATCGCCACTTCGTCGGCGTCAACATCGGTGATACCGCCGATGAGTGAGATGCCGCGTGTGCCAAAAAAGCCAATATTCAGGTTGATGTTGGGCAGCGCATCCGGTTTGCCGACCACAGAAATCGAATCGCGTCGCAGCCTGCCACCGGGAATGAGCACCTGGATATGAGGGCTGTCCAAAAAGCTTTGCGCAATAATCAAGCTGTTTGTCACCACCGTCAGCTTTTTGAACTTTTTCAGGTATGAGGCAATAGCAAAGGCTGTCGTACTAGCATCTAAAGCGACACTGTAACCGTCCTTGACGAGGTAAACTGCCGAGGCGGCGATGATTTGTTTTTCGCGCCAGTTGCGCTTTTGACGCACATGAAATGAAAGCTCAGGCAGATATTCTTCCGACGTTTTGCGCACTGCCCCGCCATAGGTGCGCTCTAGCAGCCCGATCTCTTCTAAGGCGCGCAAATCCTGGCGAATCGTTACGGTGCTGACATTCAACGCCTCGCTCAGCGCATTGACCGATACGCGCCCGTTCTGTATCAACTGTTCAATAATCAGGCGGCGGCGCTCCTCGACAAACAAGTTTTCCTGCATGGTTGACAACACCTTCCACGCGGCGTTAGACTGACGGCAAACGAAAGCAAAAGAAAATCGTTCTTCTGATTGTACACCGTTAACCCATTAAGGAAAATTGAAAATGGAATATAACCTTTTGGTGGAACGTTTAACAAAACAAGGCGTCGACGTTGAGGATGTGAAGGCGAAACTGAAGCGCCAGCACATCGAAACGCCATCGTGGGGCTATGGCAACAGCGGCACGCGCTTCAAAGTGTTCGCGTGGAACGGCGCGGCACGCAACATCTACGAAAAGCTGGCTGACGCGGGTTACATCCATAAACTGACAGGGGTTGCGCCCAGCGTTGCCATCCACATCCCCTGGGATAAAGTGGAGGATTGGCAGGAGCTAGCGCAGGCGGCTCAAGCGCATGGCGTAGCGATTGGCGCGGTGAACCCGAACGTGTTCCAGGATGACCAATACAAACTCGGCAGCATCACACATCCCAGCGCAGCAGTACGCGAGGAGGCGATTGCCCATATGGTCGAGTGCTGCGAGATCATGGCGAAGACAGGCAGCGCGCTGTTGAGCCTGTGGTTCGCAGATGGAACGAACTACGCGGGACAGGACAGCATCAGCGAACGCAAGCAGCGCATGGAAGACGCACTTAAGGAAACATACAAACACTTGCCAGCGGGCAGCAGGATGCTGATCGAGTACAAATTCTTCGAGCCAGCGTTCTACCATACCGACCTTGCCGATTGGGGTATGGCGTATGCGACGGCGCTGAAGGTGGGGGAACGCGCACAGGTGCTGGTCGATACGGGACACCACGCGCAAGGTACAAACATCGCGCACATCGTCGCATTCCTACTAGATGAAGGAAGGCTCGGTGGGTTCCACTTCAACGCGCGCAAGTACGCTGATGATGACCTGATCGTCGGGACGACGAACCCGTTTGAGCTGTTCGAGATCTACCATGAGCTGGTGTCGGCGGGGGAGGCGGCGAGGGACGTAGCATACATGATTGACCAGAGCCACAACATCGAGCCAAAACTGGAGGCGATGCTGCTGAGCGTGTTGAACTGTCAGGTGGCGTATGCGAAAGCGCTGATCGTAGACCGCAAGACGCTGGCAGAACGACAGCGGAATGGCGATGTGCTGGGGGCGTATCGGGTGATGCAGGATGCCTATGAGACGGACGTGCGTCCACTGCTGGTACAGGTGAGGGATGAGATGGGCGTGCCCGCAGACCCAATCGCAGCATACCGTGCAGACGACTACGCTCAAAAGGTGGCGCAGGAACGGGGCAGCGGAGTCGCGGGTAGCAGCGGCTATCCGGGATAAAGGCTTGTTAATGAAATAGTAAACTCAAATATTTGCCTGTATTATCAGGCTTTTTCGGATTAGGTTTGTATTTAGCAACTTAAACATAGCCATCATTTGTCTTTGTGAGGTATTAAATTCATACGCTAATCAAACCTCAACGTTTGATGTAAGCGGAAAGATCAGGAACATAACAGGTTACCCATTAATATAGATTTCCTGCTGGATGACGATTTTGAACCTTCATTCAATACCTTCGCCAAAAATGAAGGGATGTAGGGCTTTTGAGGTAGAGTAGTTGTCAACCAAAACAAA
>CALMZT010000336.1 GCA_937870805.1 uncultured Chloroflexota bacterium | reverse complement strand
GGTGGGCATCGACATTTGAACAAAGAACCATTGGACACCTCGCAGATCGCACGTGATGTGAGCGGTATTTTACCGATCAATCCCGTTCTACCAACATTGATCGCTCTACAAGAGACAACGCAGATATGGCGTGGCAATAATTACAGCAGCGACGGTGAACTGTTGGCGCAGCAACTCGGAGATCGCTATCGCTTTATGTTCGCGCCAGAGGTAGATAGTGCTATTCATGCACACAGCACTATTTGGGCGCGTTCGATATATCAGGGGTATGGGCGTGCGCAAAATGGAAACGGTATTGTGACTAATCTGCCATCCGCACGATGGGCGTGGTCTATACCCACAGAAGGCTATCCAGGCGCAAGCGGCGCGCAAGCCATCCATACCACTATCAGCCATGCAAGGCTGTACAGTACAGGCAACCGCGACACGCAACCACGCAACTTGATTATGACGTGCGTCGAATCGCCTTTCGGTGCACTTTATTTTATGAGTACACATCTGTCCACCTTACGCGGAGAAGAACGGCGCAATCCTTATCATCCTATCTCACAGCAGGCAAGCAGCGAGCGATTATTTGAGTGTGAGCAAATTCTGACGCTCACTGGTGAACTTCGTATGGCAGAACGTGAAGCCAATATCAAACCACGTCCGATTATACTTGCGGCGGATTTCAACGCCGAAGCCGAGACCCGCGAATTACAGATTTTGCAACCAACATTCACACTGCTCAAACCAGCACCTTCGCCGCAAGGTACACACATTAACCACAAAATCAATATCGACCACATCCTAATTGCTGACCCAGCAAAGAAATTGCCGCCTGTTCAACAATGTTTCGTGAATACAGCGTCGGAAGTCGCCAATGTCACCGATCATCATCCTGTGGTCGCGATTTTGGGGAACCTGTGATGATGAGTATAATCTTGTGTGAAACCCATTTTACATTTGCTCATTGTTACCAGTGAGGAGTCGCTGATGCAAGTCGATCCTTCAATTTTTAAAGCTTATGACATTCGCGGCGTTTACGGTCAAAATTTATTTGAAGCCACTGCGGAAGCTGTTGGCAAGGCATTCGTTAAAGTGCTGGGTGTGAAAACAGTCGTGGTTGGGCGTGACGCGCGCGTGTCCAGCCCGGCTTTGCACGCCGCGCTGCTCAGAGGACTGAACAGTGTCGGCACCAACGTCATCGACCTTGGCATGGTATCCACTGATATGTACTACTATGCGTGCGCTATGAGGAAACTGCCGGGAATCATGGTGACTGCCAGCCACAACCCTAAGGAATACAACGGCTTCAAAATGGTCAAGCAAATTCCGTATCTGCTCTCCGGCGATGAGGGTATTCAGGATATCCGTAAAATCATCGAAGCGGACGACTTTCCGCCAACCGCCTCACAAACAGGAACAGTTGAGCAATGGAATGTGATGGGCGGTTTCATCGAAAAGATCTTGTCGCTGGTGGATACGAGCCATTTCAAGCCGATGAAAATCTTCGCGGATACCGCAAACGGCATGGTTGGTTCTTCACTGGTGGAGTTGTTTAAACGCATTCCGCAGCTTAACCCTGTGCCCATGTATTTTGAGCCAGATGGAACCTTCCCCAATCACGGCGGCGATCCGCTGCAAGAAGAGAACCGCCGCGAAATACAACAGCGTGTGCCAGCAGAAGGTGGCGATTTAGGTTTCCTTTTTGACCCCGATGGTGATCGCTTTTTCTGTGTTGATAAGCGCGGGCGCTTCATCCCTGGTGATTTCCTCACCGCTATCCTTGCCGAATACTTCTTAAAGAAGTACCCCGGCGCGACAATTGTATATGATATTCGCTCGTCATACGCCGTTGCCGATCTCGTGCGCAAATTAGGCGGTAAACCCCTCTATAACAAAGTCGGACATGCCTTCATCAAGAAACGCATGATGGACGAAAACGCAGTGTTCGGCGGGGAAGTCACAGGACATTACTATTTCCGCGATTTCTTCTTCTGCGATTCGGGCGTTGCGCCGATGTTGTATCTACTTGATTTGCTTTCGCATTCCGAAAAAACGCTTGACCAAATGGTTGATGAGCTGGAACGAGTCTATTTCATCTCCGGCGAG
>CALMZT010000335.1 GCA_937870805.1 uncultured Chloroflexota bacterium | reverse complement strand
ACAACGTTCGCTGCTGCGGACGCTGGCAGTTCAAAACTGCCTGCTATGTAATCTGGAAACCCGTTCACGGGTTGAGTGTTACGATTTTTCAACCTCTTGAGAGGTTTACCACCCCTTAGCTCTGGGTTCAAAATCCAGAGCGGTAAACTGCGTAAGGCGAGATATTCATTAAGGTCTGGCTTGACCTGTATGCACCAATGCGGGCGCACGATCATGTATAGCCTTGAAAATCACCACACCCCGCGATGCGACCTGATTTGCAAGAGTCGCATCTGTAGTTAAACTCATTGCTCATCGCTTTCAAGTCATTGCTGTAGCTATGAACGAACATCTTTCCGTCGAAGAATACATTGCCATGCAGCCCAGCCTCACGCGCAAGCGCCAGCTTCTACGCGGCATTTTTGGTTGGCTGTGTTTTACATTCATGTGGAAGGTAGAAACCAGCGGCATCGAGAATCTCCCGGACAGCGGTCCGACGATGTTGATTATGAACCACATCTCGTCGATTGACCCCTTCTTAGCCCTCGGCGCGGTGAAAAAACGCTTCGTTATCCCGATGACCAAGATCGAAAACCTCGAAAATCCTTTCCTCTCGCCCTTCATCCGTGCGTGGGGTGCATATTCCATTCGTCGCGGAGAGTTTGATCGTAAAGCCCTGCTCAACTCTATCGAACTCATCAAAAGTGGACAGCTAGTGTTGATTGCGCCAGAAGGCACACGCGCCCCTACCGGACTGTCACAGCCCAAAGACGGCATGACCTACGTGGCGACCAAAGCCAACGCCATCATCGTGCCGATGGGCGTTTCAGCAGGCGCAATCGAATGGAAAGAAAGGCTCAAAAAGCTGCGGCGGGCGGATGTTCACCTCAACTTTGGGCGTCCATTCCGCTTCAAGACAGAAGGACGCGAACGTATCCCACGCGATGAACTGGCGCAGATGACAGAGGAAGCAATGTACCAATTGGCGCTGGCGCTGCCGAACCCCGAACTTCGTGGCATTTACAGCGATATGAGCAAGGCAACGACGCAGTATATTGAATTTGTGGATTAAACAAAATCATCTTCATTCCAGCGTTGTGATGCATATTCAGTCCACTCCTACTTACATTACACCTCGAATTAAAGTGTCAAAAGGAACTCTAATGGGTTGCCCTTTGTGCTATCCTTGCTTCAGACATATTCTCAGGAGATACCGTAACCCAACACCAGAACTGAAAACGGTGAACTGAAAACTGAAAACTTGCAGTGTTGCAGCAGCAGCAGCAATCTCAGGTTCACAACTTGCTGCAATCGCATTACTCATTGCAGCAGCAACAAAGGCATCGTAGAGCAATCGTCAGCTTCGCATCATTCAAGCGGCAACCGCGCATAGGGTGTGCGTCCATCTCCAATCCTCGCATGGTCTTACACTGAAATCATAGTGTTCGAATGATCGGAGTAAACGATGCGTACCCTACGAAGCCAGCAGAATATCGGACTTTTCGAGTGTCTCATCAGCCTCATCATGATTGCCGTGTTTGTGGCGATGTTTGCCAGCGCAGCCAACGCACAGGACACCTTCAGCGTTCAATGTGAACCTACGCTTGATGGCTACGTGGCGACGAATCTGGTGGCGCGCTACACAAATGGCACAATCAGCCTGGTCGTTTTAAACGGCGCTGCCTACCGCGTCATCGATCACGACCTCAATCTGCAATCGACCCTTCGTTATCAATGGTGGTCGCCCGGCTGCCGCTACTTCGCCTCAACCATCGATGAAGGAAATGGTTATTCACTCGTCGTATGGGACACGCAGGAAGGGCAGCGCGTCGGTACGTTCGAGGGCTTGGTTGGCAATCCAGTGTTGGCGCTGTACTGGAGTCCCGATGGGCAGTATATCATCGTCAACAGCCAAATCCGCAGCGAACTGTGGAACCCGGCGGCAAACACTCGCGTACCGCTTGGTGAAGGCGCAGGCGACGGCGACATCAACATGGATATGGTGTATTGGGATATGGCGCGCGGCGAACTGTGGCGTCTGCGTCACTACCACTACTCATCGAGCGATGCTGGTGTGACTGTCTACAACTTCGCCGGACAAACCGTCGCTTACTATCACAATTCGGCAGGCGTAGATCGTGAAACAGGTTTCCGCTTATCCGACGATGGTAATTACGTGCTGGTCTACACAGTGCGCTCGACAGGCTCGCGTGAAGCAGGTGTAACCGTGTGGCGGCGCGATACGGGCGACAGCCTCCAGGTCGATGCGGATACCGATGGTGTCATGTCACCGTACTGCATCACGCTCAGCCCTGATGGTCGCTATTTGGTGATCGCCCATAACCTCCTGCGAGTGTGGGATTTGCAGAATCTACCGGACGATTTTGAAGAACGTGACCCGATTGCCCGCTACAGCATCATTCGCCCACTCTCTATCCGCTTCGTAGATAACACCACTGTTGAAGTTGACGGACGTGAAGGGATGATCGACAGCGTGAACGTCGAAACGGGCGAGTATTTCCAGTAGGTTCAATGAGGTACGATGTAGGGGCAAGACATGTCTTGCCCTTATTGATTCCTCAGGATGTTAAAGAGGATTTTCCACCGTCAGGCTAATGTGAATACCCCAGGGGTCATCCACAAACACCGTTGTTTCCGCACGCTCAAAGGGAAGCGCGGCACTTTCCAAACGCTGCACAATCTGGTTCTGGGTTTCGATGTTGGGCAGCATGATGGTAAAGCGACGCAAGCCAACCGAATCCTCTGGCGGATGCGGCGCACCTGCACTCTGCCAGGTGTTCGCGCCGAGGTGGTGGTGATAGCCGCCAGCCGACATAAAGAGCGCGCTTGACCACACCGCTACAATGTCGAAGCCCAATATACGGTGATAGAATGCCTCTGTTAAAGGAATGTCGCCCACGCGCAGGTGTATATGCCCGATAGTTGTCCCTACAGGCGCGCCTGCCCACGCTACGCCAGGATCAGGAACAGATGCCACGACACCTTCCAGATCGATTGGATCTGACGCCATTTTCACCGTCTTGCCATCCCACTGCCATTCGCTGCGCGGGCGATCACGGTACACTTCTAAACCGTTTCCGTCAGGGTCAGATAAATACACGGCTTCGCTCACGAGGTGATCGGCAAAGCCCTGCACAGGGTATTTGGTACGTTCCATGTGCAGCAGCCAGCGCCCCAAATCCTCGCGGCTGGGCAGCAGGATTGCCACATGATACAGCCCTGTGCTGCGTCTAGGTTGACGGGTTGCGCCTTTGAGTTCATGCAGCTTGAGTAAGGGGGTTCCACCTACACCCATCAGTGCATGTTGTTCGTCGCGTTCGATGACCTCTAAACCGATGACATTCTTGTAAAATTCGACAGAGCGTGCCAGATCGGCAATCGTAAGGTCTACCGTGCCCAAATGAGTGCCTGCATGAATGGGCGCATCCGGTTCAGGCATTTTGATGAGTTGATCGGCTATCATATGAGGTTCTCCTTTTTGGGACTTGCGCAGTTGACGGGCGCACACATTGGTGCGCCCCTACAAGCACAGTGGAATTTGAACTCAACTGCGCGCCTTCTAGTTATATGAGTTAGACGCTGTAAGATGACCAGATCGTACACCGCTCAAAATTCCGAAAAATTTCGTTTCTTAAGATGGCGACCTCTTGCCAATGGCGAAAAAACTGTTGTATGATGCGTTTGTTAAAACGATGAGAAAGGAGCAGGTTCTCGGAGGTCGGGACAGCGCATGGGCTTCGGCATTTAGCGACAAAACGCTAAATCTGAAGCTGACGAGGTGGCGGTTTTTCACAGCAATGTGGAACTAACTCACAACCGTGAGGAAAAGCGAAAGATCAGCGGATGCCGCCGGGGTTCTCCCTCAACCCCATTTCTGTACCCTCCGTAAAAAGAAAGCGCATGGCAAAAAACCGTTGGGCAACTGCCGGGACAAAGCGTGCGCAAGGGACAATGGCTGTAACCTCAAACGAGGTCAGACGCCGTGTAATGCCCAACTCAGGGCACATCTTTTGCATTGAATCTAAATTACGGAGGTTTCCATGTGTGGTATTGTTGGCTATATCGGTCCGCGTAATGCGACTCCAGTCGTTTTAGACGGGCTTCAGCGTCTCGAATATCGTGGTTACGATTCGGCGGGTGTTGCCGTGCTTGACGGCGGTGAGATTAAGATGCGCCGCGACGTAGGCAAGCTGTCAAATCTGCGCGCGAAAGTCGATCAAAGCCCTGTCAAAGGCAAC
>CALMZT010000334.1 GCA_937870805.1 uncultured Chloroflexota bacterium | reverse complement strand
TCTCCTTTTTCACATTGATAAAGCCGAATGGGTGCGTGATCTGGCGTCCGATGAAAAAATTTCGCCACAGTACCTGCTTCTCCCCAAGAGATTTATCCTGATAAACGGTTTCAATGCCGTAGTCATGGGCGCGCTTGACGTTATACGTTTTGAGGTCAACCTTACGTCCAGCGATATAGAGATCACCACTCGTCGGTAGAAACACGCCAGTGAGAATTTTCACCATCGTCGATTTACCTGCACCGTTATCCCCGATCAGCCCGACGATTTCGTTACGCCCTACTTCGAGGTTAATATTGGTGAGGGCGCGCACAAGACCGAAAGACTTTTGAATGTTGACCATTCGTAAGGCGTGCTGAGCCGCTTCATCAGCCATCATCAATTTCCTTCAATAAATCAAACTGTGTTCCGAAAGTAGCATCGAGTGAGTGTTAAAGGGGTGCAAAAAGTGTGCAAACTACATAGAAGTGGTGCAATCAGAGTGCAATTTGAGGGTACTTGAATTTTATTGGGTTAGCTGAGGTGTTGCTGGAGTAGATTGATGTCTAAACGAGCCACCTGAGTTGCACAAGTGGCTATGGAAAGCTAACTCTCAAAAACTCTAACGCACAGCGCAGGCTATTCATGACAATATTTAGTGGTTTGGAAGGCTGGTGAGAATTGATTACCAGGTGCAGTAACCGCCATCAATGATGAGGTCGCTACCTGTCATAAAATCTGTCGCTTCCGACGCTAAAAAAACCACTGCCCCCTGTAAATCCGTCACCTCTGCCATACGTTCCATCGGTGTCAATGCCATCCAACGCGGCAGCATTTCTTTTCCGATGGGCGTCGCCAACAAATCTTCCACCAGACGAGTACGGGTATAACCGGGGCTAATGCTGTTGACACGAACACCGCGCGGTGCCCATTCAGCGGCTAAGCTGCGGGTCATGTGCAGCACTCCTGCCTTCGAGACATTGTAGTGAGCCTGATTTTGTGGCGTATTCACAATGCTGGCAGACATCGAAGCCGTGTTGATAATTTTTCCGTAGCCAGCGTTTAACATTACACGCGCTTCTGCCTGCGCGCATAGAAATACACTCTTGAGATTGAGATCGATCATCTTGTCCCAATCCTTCTCACTCGTCTCTTCAGCAGCGACCCACTGTCCCATGCCTGCGTTATTCACACCAATCGTCAAACTTCCCCAACGGTTGATGACAGTATCGACCATTGCGGCGACTTGATCGACTTTGGTCACGTTCGTTTGAATCGCAAGCGCGTCAACCCCTTTCGCAGAGAGTTCTTCAGCAACCTCTTCCGCGCGCTCACGGATGAGATCGACTACTGCGACGGCTGCGCCCGCTTCACCCAGCGCATGAGCGAAGGCACGCCCAATACCCTGTCCCGCGCCTGTTACTAAGGATACACGACCATCCAACCGAAAACGTTCCAAAATCGGTTTCGCAGTTAAAACGGGATCAGACATGGATTTGCCTCTTTCTGGAAAGCGTTATCGTGATTTGCCCATCGAGTAATTTTCTTCAAGATTACCTCGCTGACACACCTTTCGCTACTACAATTCATAGCTAATTAAGAGTTATTCAGGCGAAGGCGGCGAGAGATAGGATAGGCAAGATTACCTGATGACGGCACGCATACTTCCGCAGCCCATAAACTACAATATTGTAAGGTTAGCAAAACATATAATGCTATATACTATGATACTGTAACTCATGAATGCAGCGAAACAGGCTCTAAAAGAAGGTATCGTTCTCTCTATCCGTATCAGAAGGCGCGGAAATTGTTATTGCTAAATTAAAGGCGAAACTCCCTAAATAGCCTACATGTTAATCATTACGAGGGACAGAGAACCTGTGAAAACGTATCCATACTCATTCCAAATCGCTCTTGACGGTAACGGCATCAATGGACTTGAGGGGCTAGCGGGTGTATGCAATTTTCTATTCAATCCAGAAGACAACTCCTACGCTTATAAGATACAGTATTTTAAGGGGATTGGAGGCGGGCACGCGGTTGATGTTAACCCCACGAGAACCTGTGGTTATCTAGGGACTTCAGGGCAGCATATCGTGTTATATGACCCAGCGGGACTTAATGAGATTGAGCGCATTTCCACGTTGATTTTCGAACCGAATGATACGACCATTCGTGGGAGCACTCACATCACATGGCTCAATGAATATGAGTTTATTACCCATGTTGGAGATTATTTCTATCAATTTAATGTAAATTCCTTATCAAAGCCCAAAAAGCTCGGTCCACATAAAATGATGCTGCCCCATAGCATGAAGTTAACACACTCCAGAAGATTCATTTGTTATGGGTCAATGGACAATCCCGCACTGGGCGAAAAGGGCGAAGCGAAAATGGTCGGTGTATGGGACATGAAAACAGGAGAGGCAACTCAAATACCGCTGCCGACGACCTGCTGGCATGTCATTCCTCACCCTGTAAAAGATCTCTTTTATGCAGTTTCATTTCTCGTCGTAGCTCAAGATCATGTCGACTATCATCAATGGGGCATGGCATGGCTCAAAGAATACGCTTTTGAAATTGATGCTGTCGAAAAAAGAATTACGCGACACTGGGTTGGAGGGCGTCAAATTCCTGCCCACATCAACTCGGATATCACTATTTCAGATTCGGAGTTAATCTTTTGCAACGGTGGTAGTCAAACCATCGTCTTTATTAATCTTGAAAACTTTGCTGACTATCGGATCATTGATGAAAGACCTGATCTATCGACAAGCCTGAGAAACACACGACAAATGGCAGCAACCGTTTATGACTCACTGGCAAGAGGAAGTTTTTTTACAAATAATCAGCATTTTTTAGCTGCTTTGCGGGTAACTCGGTTTACGCTGATGGACTCGATCCACGCCTGTCAACTATCGTCAGATCAAACCCTATTATTTACTGCAAATCGCGGACTAAATCACATTACAGTGTACGATTATCCATCTCTAGAGCTACGTTTTCGCGTGAAGATGCCAGACATTCAGAATTATCTCGCTATCCCTCGAATGGAAGACCCACGTCTCGGTTTCCATCACAGTTTGCTATTGAGTCCTAAACGAGAGCGCTAGGCAACCTGGGCTATTATCCACAGAAGCTGCTAAGGCAAGAACTGCCTGAAGCAGGAAGGTTTGGGAACAGTGTAGATTCAAGAATTAGTATAGGAGATACGACAATGACCGAGAGAAAACAACGATCAGCGAAGCAGGCTAAACGGAGTGAACAGCGTGAGATGTCGACATTAGCGAAAGTCGTCGTCGATTATTGCAATTTCGTGGAAGAATCGGCACCAATCGCCATAAAAGCACTGGACGATGTCTACAGTGTTTGGTTTAAAGCGTACAGATCCGCGATTGATGTTGAAACAAAGCTAGTACAACGGTTGGGTGTCGATTCAGCACTGACGAGGGAAGGTGCGGATGTTTCAAACAGAGTAATTGGCGTCATGGAGGAAGCACAGAAAATTGCCTCGACAGCTACTCTAGACACCACGCTCAGAATCTCCGAGCTTATTCGTGAAGCAGTGCAAGAGCAAGACAGAGTAGTGAGCGATGCAGCTGGCACTGTCGGAGAAGAAAATGGAACGAAAAGTACCTGAGGAAGCGACGTCTATCTCTGTTGTAATCAGTGACACTCCGGGAACTAAGTCTGCAATTCTGGAAAGCGCTTTAGAGCAATCAAACTTCTGGGAATATCTGGAACAAGCATGTCAAGAGAGCCGATCAAGTAAAAAGGATTTTCGCATCCTGCTGAAGCCCGACATGGAATTTTTCGATGTCGGTGCTCCAACAGGCACAGATCCGCAATTGATCGAACACCTGATTGACCTGCTTTTTTCGCGTGGATATGAAAGTGTGGTTATCGCGGATGGCTTGAGTAGTTCAGATTTGTGGTTGGAAAATCGATCTGTGATGATTCTGGCGGAACTCGCAGGATACCGCTATGTGACAGATCAGGGACATAAATACGAGATTGTAAACTTAAGCGAAGACGCTGTTGCACTCGATTTCCCGCCAGGAACGGTTTTACAGGGATCGACTTTGAGTGAAGTATGGATCAATGCGCAGTTTCGGATCAGCGTAGCCAAGAACAAAACAGATGAAGAGAATCGCTACGCTCTTGGTGTCCAGAACCTGATCGGTATTCTACCGCTGCGTGATAAAGATTATCATTACAACAGCCGCCTCAGCGCAGGTGAAGTTTGTGTCGATTTACTGAACCATACCCCGATACATTTCGCGATCATTGATGCTTTAGTCAGCAATCACGGAAGTATAGGTTCAAGGGTAATGAAACCGCTGGCAACCGGAACCCTTATTGCAAGCCGTGATTTACTGCTGGCTGACTGGGTTGGAGCTTTAAAGATGGGGTTAGACCCCTATGTATCACGCCTCAATGCGTTCGCCTTACGCTCCATTGGACTCCCTAAGCGCTACCAAATCATCGGAAACCTTGAACCTTACGCAGACTGGAGAAATGTACCGCTTCTGTTGGCGAAGGCAGTACGCAAGCGTAACGAGTCGCCAATCATCAATCGCATGACAAAGCCCTGGCTGCAAGAAGTTAACACCGAAATATTTCCCTTCAAACATCTTTTTGACGAACAAGTCAACGCCTTGATGACGAAATATCTGAGCGATGTTGATGAACACCCTTTAGCGTATGTGGCGACACTGGCACTCAATATGATGTTGGGAGAGTTTAACAATTCACTTGAGGCGTGGCAGACGGTATATGATAAAGATAAATTGTACCGTCAGCAGGTGGCACTGAATATCGACCTCGACAGCTATTCCTTCTCCGATTATGAAGAGGTCGTCGATTACATGCTGCCTCTGGCAACGATTGCCAAACATATACGCCCTGATACGTATGGTTTGCGCTGGCGTTATATTGATGAGTCGGTTCTATTTGAATTTGAACGCTTGCTCCCCATTGATTATGACAGTTTCATAGAAAAGGTAGACATCTGCCTGGCTGTTCAAATGATTTACGACAACACCTGAGTGGCTTA
>CALMZT010000333.1 GCA_937870805.1 uncultured Chloroflexota bacterium | reverse complement strand
GTTCCTGTCTCTCTCCAAGTTTTTGCGCCGACACGCCCTCTGCAATCCGCTGATAATCCAATGCCAGCATCGGTTGATGGTCGCGCAGGCTGGCAGTTTTTGGCAGCTCAAGTTCATGCTTGAGATAAGCAGCCGTGCGTCCCCACAAGCCTTTATAAATATCATCGGTAGCGCTGGCATAGTGGCGCGGCGTGAGCACGTCGTTGACAGCCGCCGCTAGCGCCGCCGTGAAATAGCTGCGTTTGACTTTGCCCTCCAGACGCGCCCGTATCCATTGGTCATCCTTGCCTTGTGCGCGATAGGCTTGAATCGCCGCATCAATGCTTGATCGGGTGTCACCGCGCCAGACATCACAATCGTGTTGGGAGAACGCCGCACCTCGTCCACGAACGCGCCTGACGCTGCCAAATAGCGTTTGATCTCATCCAATACGGGGCGCGATTTTGTGACACGCAGATACTGCGCGATCAGGTACAGCCCTTTGTCATTCGCAAACTCTACTTGATAAGTCTTTCCGTCGCTTGAAAGATAAGGCAGTTGTTTAGTTGAAATTGACAACTGCTTCTTAATTTGTGACTGGGTAGCGCGTATGTTGGTTTCGCTTGTTAATCCACGAATCCAATCTTGCACAGCATAAAAATAGCCTTCGTCCGTTTCCACATGGGCTAGTGGAAAACTCCACTTTTGCGCTACGATAAGAGGCAAAGTTAAACTGTTGTCACCCGCCTCAGGGATGACACTGGAAACAATATTCATTTTAGTCTCCTAATTTTAGTTGCTTTTTATAATACTAGTATCATTTTAAGCACTTAATCGCATTTTGTCAAACAGGACAACTTGATGGCGCGCAAACTACGCAACCGTTTTCTCTATTTAGTCACTGAAAAAGAGCGACAAATAGGTCGAAAAATTAAATATATTGAAATTGCTGAAGCAACAGGAGTCTCACAAGGGGTCATTTCACGCTGGATGAACAGCAACATCGAACGCTACGACGCGCCCGTTGTCGAGGCGCTATGTGATTACTTCAACTGCGAATTGTGGGATTTGCTTTACCTCGAAGAAATCCCTGACGAGCAAAAAAGCGATTAACGCGGCATTTTTGTCCACCGATGCTCTTTACTGAAGAGTACGGAGAATAGGATTGTAAGGGTGCATAGATTGGTGCGCCCTAAATGGGCAGACACATTGGTCTGCCCCTACAGGGAAATTCCGTCTTTAACAGTCACACTCGCCCCTGTATTTCTCCCTCTATCCGCTGGCGGGGAGAGGGGTTAGAAGAACCCGCGCCGCCCGTAACGTTCCTCTTTGAACGGGTCGCCATCGTTGTGATAGCCTGCCTGTTCCCAGAAACCGGGCTTATCGTCTTTGCTGAACTCAATTGCCCGCAAAAACTTGGCGCTTTTCCAGAAGTAACGCTTGGGCACGAGGGTGCGCAGCGGTCCGCCGTGATCGGGTTCCAGCGGCAAGCCCGCGTACTTGTACGCCAGCAGCACGTCGTCATCCATCATCACATCAAGCGGTAGGTTCGTCGTGTAACCGTAATCACAGTGTGCGATGACATAGCGTGCCGTTGGTTTCACGCCGAACAGTTTGATCCATTCGGTGAACTGCACGCCTTGCCATGTGGTATCAAACTTGCTCCAACGGGTGACACAGTGAATGTCCACAGTAATCGTCACCGTCGGCAGTTGCAGGAACTCTGCCCACGTCCAGCGCATCTCTTTCTCGACTTCGCCAAACACTCGCAAATCCCACGTCGCCGGATTAAACGGCGGGTTCGGTCCATAGGTCAGCACCGGAAACTTTTGAGTCAGCGATTGTCCCGGCGGCAGCCGCCCCTCTTTTTTGATGCGTTCTTCTTCTTTGCGCCGTCCTAATAGTTCATCCATAATGCCCAACTTGTCCTCAACTTTCGTCAGTATCAGATCATTATAGCGGATGCTGTATCGTCACTGGATAAGAGTCTCACGAGAATCCGTTTCATTACACTCCTGTCTTTGTACTCATTGCTCATTGCTTTTCACTATCTTGACGGTTGATCCTGTATGGCTGACCGCTGACTGCTGAAAGCTGATCGCTCTAAAAATCCCCTCATACGCACGTCAAGTGACAAAAATGCCTTTTCTATGCGATAATTTAGCAGATAACGAAAAGAATTTTCAAAGGGGCAAGCGATGTCTCAACGTTACCTGTTGTCGCTGATAGCCATCGTCTGTTTACTATTAGGGGCTTTTTTATTCTTCGCACAGCCCTCCAATGGCGCGCTGGTATTGTTCGCCGCTGGGGTGATCGCAGCGCTGTGGGCATGGTTTGGCACAAGTTCCGCGCCTCCCATCGTTGAGGCAGGCGAAGAAACCCGCCCTGTCTTAATAACGAGCGCGCCTGCTGCCAACCCTCCGACGGCTGCGCCTGCTGACGAACGCCCACCTGTAAGCTCTGACGCGCCGCCAGCCAGTACCGAAGTCGTCGTGGCAGCATCCATCGAAGTGGCAAAACCGCGTGATACGACGGAAGTGCTGCCCCAGATTGAGGAAGATAGTTTTAGCTTAAGCGCCGAAGAAATGGCAATCCTCAAACCGCCAACGACAAAAGCCACTTCCAGCTTTGATGACGCTCAACTGGAAGAAGCCGTGCGCAAAGCCACCACCGTCCACGCTGAAAAGGTCAAAGATGATACCAACCCCAACCGCGCCAAAGGTTTTATGCGACAGGAACGCGACCCTGATGCTACCGAACCCATGCGCCCGGAGATCATCCCTGCGAATCTGAGTGCCGAAGAAATGGCAATTCAGAAGCCTTCTACTCCCCATGCCACCGAGAGTTTTGACGACGATGCCGTGAGCCAAGCAATCCTGAAAGCCAAAGCGCGCGCCAGAACGAGACAATCCGGTGATATCGTGTCGGCAGAGCAAATGGCAACCGAAAAACCTGAAACCGATGCCAGCACGCGCAAAATCTCCCGTGATATGCTGCCGCCCACCAGCACCACCGAAATGGCGTCGAAGAAACCGCCGTCAGAAGTCTCGACGCACGAGATTGAAGCGACTGTAGAAGCTGAAGCCATCGAAAATCCCTTGCCTGAAGCTGCTGCAAACATGGCAGATGAGAAACCCTCAACGCCGCTGTCAACCATCGAAGAGGCGATTGAACCCGGCACGCTGCCCATCGACACACCGCTGATTGAGATGCCTTCGCCCGCGATGCAGATGATGGAAGTCGACGCCACGCCCAAGGAAAAAGATCGCCCTTCCAGCGACACGTTGGAGGTGGTCACGGACGAAGACGCCATCAATCAGGATGATCTTGAACGTATCGAAGGCATCGGACCGAAAATTTCCTCGCTGTTGATTGCGGCGGGCATCAGCACATTTTCGCGTTTAGCAACGACGCCGGAAGAAGAACTGCGCGATATTCTCAAGCAAGGGGGTGTGCGTATGGTATCCAACATCTCGACGTGGGCAGAGCAAGCGGCAATCGCATCACGCGGCGACTGGGACGCGCTGAAGGCGTATCAGGACGAAATGGGAACTGAAGAATGAGTATGCGCGGGATCCGTTGGTTAATCATCAGTTGTTTGCTACTGCTGAACGGCGCTTTTACAGCCCAGGCGCAAGAAGCTGCACAATTTGCGCCCGGCGATTGGGTGTTGGTCACCGCATGGGGCATCCCTGTTTATGCGCAAGCTGATACAGGCAGCACACAGGTAGGCGAGTTGATTGCAGGCTGGCGCACCCGTATAATCACAACAACTGAAGGGAGCGATGGGGGGCATTGGCTGTTTCTGGAAACAGGCGCTTATGGCTGGATCAAAGGCGAAGAAGGCTTAACCCTTTATTCCGACGCCGCGATTGAGCAGATGATTGCTGATGCCACGACCACAATTGCGGCAAATCCTGACGATTTGGCAACATACGTCACACGGGCGACAGCCTATTCCAGCCTCAACCGTTATGAAGACGCTGTTGGCGACTACAGTTTTGCAATAGACAATACTCAAGAGGACGTTGACCCCATCAAGGCGCGGGCGCTGGTGTTTCGTGGGTTAGTCTACCTGGATATGCACCAGTATGAAATAGGCATTGAGGATATACTCAACGGGTTAGGAATCGGCTATTTTTATCCCAGCACCTACAATCGTTTTGCTTCGGGCTATGAAGGTTATGGCGCGGATCAGGAAGCGCTCGATATTCGCCTGGATCTCATTGACCGTGCGCCTGACTGGGGGTTAGCGTACAACAACACGGCAATAGGCTATTTGCGCCTCGACAACTATAACTCCGCCCTGGACTATTTCGCGCAAGCGCTCACCATTGCTCCATTTCAAGCCAGTATCTATAGTGATCGCGCGCTTTTATACGAGGATATAGGCGACGATAACGCTGCTTTGCAAGACTATAACACGGCGATCTCCTTGGATCCTTTCTGCTCGAGTTGCTATGCGCGGCGCGCTATTTATTTTGAGGGACGCGGCGATGCCAATGCCGCATTGGACGATTACAATCGTGCGATTGAAGTTGACCCTCGTAACAGCCTCGCGCTAAATGATCGCGGCGTTTTTTATCAAAATCTTGGTGACGATCAAACGGCAATGGATGACCTCAAAGCAGCGACAGATATTGACCCTTATAACGCAATCGCCTGGTATAACCTTGCGGGCAGTTCCGGGCACCTGGGACGCTACGAGGATGCGCTGGAGGCATACAATCAGGCAGAATTTGTCAGTGATCGTTTCGATTTTTCTTTACTGTTATATCGCCCACAGGTTTACATAGCACTCGGCGACTATGACAGCGCATTGTTAGACATTGATGAGTACATCAGGCGTATGGATTTTGAGTCTGATGAAATCTATTTCAATACCGTTGCCTACCTGGTGCGTGCTGATGTATATCTAAATCTTGAAGACTATGCAAGCGCAGCGCAAGATTACATCAGCGCTTTTGAGGTATACCGCGATTTCGCCCGGCAATATTATTCATTCGGCGCGGGCTATCGTACTACGCGCCCGCGAGAAGATTTGCTTTTTGATCTG
>CALMZT010000332.1 GCA_937870805.1 uncultured Chloroflexota bacterium | reverse complement strand
TCAACGTCTTTAGGGACACGTTTACCACGTTCGCGTATGCGCTCCAACTGTGATTCGATGACGGTTTTGATGTTCGTCATGGCTTCCTCAATCGTTTTGCCCTGACTCGTACACCCCGGCAGGCTCGGCACACTGACGCTGTAGCCGCCTTTTTGCGAGATCACCACCACCTGACGCATGTAATTCTCCGAATGCTATGACAGAAGGGCCAGTATTTTCCCAGCCGCTTCTGCGCGCGTCACGCTGACCTCAGTACCATCGCTCAAGCGCTTGAGTTTCACATTTCCCGCCGCGATTTCGTCACTGCCGAGAATCGCCACGATTGGAATGCGCTTCTTATCGGCGTAAGCGATTTGCTTGCCGACGTTGCGATCTTGCAAATACAGTTCCGTGTTGATCCCTTCCGCGCGCAGTTCGGCAGTCAGTTTAGTGGATTCAGGACGTGTATCAGCGTTGAACACCGTCACCAACGCCTGTACCACCGTGCCGCCAATGCCGTTGGGATACAGCTTGAGTTCGTCCATCAGGTCGATAATGCGCTCAATTCCCAATGATGTGCCTGTCGTCGGCAAACTCTCGCGGCGGAACAAACCGATCAGCCCATCGTAGCGCCCGCCGCCTGTCACGCTGCCCAAATTCGGCTCAGTAATTACCGTCTCGAAGATGGGACCCGTGTAGTAGCTCAAGCCGCGCACCATCGCAAAATCGAACTCGTAGTTTTGCGGCGAAACATTTGCGTTTTCGAGATGTTCTGCTAACTCACGCAGTTCACGCACGCCTTCCGCACCCTCGCCGCCCAACAACTTCTCAATGGCGTCGAGCCGTTCCACGCCGCTGCCTGTGTTGATTTGCAGCAGTTCCATCATGCGCGCCACAGCATCAGACGCAATGCCGCGCTGTTCGAGTTCGCCGCGCACGCCATCTGCGCCGATCTTGTCAAACTTATCCACGCTGCGATACAAATCAGGCAGTTGGTGATCGGGCACGCCGGAGTATTTACCGATGCCTGTCAGCAGCTTGCGGTTGTTGATCTTCACTGAGAACTGTTTAAAGCCCAGCCGTTGCAATGTCGTAACTACCAAGCCTACGACTTCGGCGTCCGCGCTCATGTCGCCAACACCTACAATGTCGGCATCACATTGATAGAACTCACGGTAGCGCCCACGCTGCGGGCGTTCCGCACGCCACACAGGCGAAAGCTGATAGCGCTTGAAGGGCAGCGTGATTTGATTTTCATACTGCGCCACGACGCGCGCCAACGGCACGGTGAGATCATAGCGCATGGCAAGTTCTTCTTTACCTTGCGCATGTTTGGCAAGATAAATCAGTTTCTCAGCATCTTCGCCGTATTTGCCCATCAGTGTGTCGTAGAGTTCGAGCACAGGTGTTTGTAACGGCTCAAAGCCGTATAGATGGAATACTTCGCGCACAATGTTAAAGACATATTCGCGCTTCAGCATTTCATCAGGCAGGAAATCGCGCATTCCTTTGGGCAGGCGCGGGGCAATTTTGGGTGCAGCCATATTTTTCTCCAACAAGAGTGTTTTGGAATAACACTTTATGATAACAAAAAGCGCGGGGATTTTCGCCCGCGCTCTTGTGGAAGTGCTCACAACTTTCGTTCACAGTTGCTCCATAAACTCATCATAGGATAATCCTGCTTGCTTGAGGATATTACGGAGCGTTTTATCCGCAAGCTCACGATGCATGGGAACGACGCAGCCAATTTCACCCTCATCAGTTTTTTTCTTGAGAATCAAATGACTGCCTTTTTGTCTCACACGCTCAAATCCTAGCTTCTCAAGCGCACGCGCGGCTTCGTCGCCTGAAATACGAGGCATTTTAGGGGACATTGACGGCAACCTCAAAAGTGGTCATAAATGTTTGACCAGCATCAGGCAGTGGAAACTCCTCAAGATACACTTCAGTTGCCTCTTTGAGATTAGCAAGTGCTTCTTCGATGCTGTAACCCTGACTTACCGTGCCGACCTCTGGACACTCAGCCACGTAAAGATCATCTTCTTTGGTAATGATCGCAGTAAAGGTTTTGCTCGTCATAATGGTTTCCTGCGTGCTTTTCTGTCGATTAATGATAACAAAAAGCGCGGGGATTTTCGCCCGCGCCCTTGCAATTTTTATTTTGTAAGCAGTATTTACGCCTGCACAATCTCGCGTGCCTGGCGGGCGGCTTCGCGGAACTGGGCGTGATGACCGATCTCGTGGCGCAACCCACTGAGGAAAGCAACAGGCGCGTTCATCCTGCCGTTGCGTTCGATAAAGCGCGGCGACACTTCACGGTAGATATCGAGATGTGGCTGATCGGGCCATGTGTCGAGGAACGCGAGGCGCATCCGCCGACTTTCTTCAAGGCGCTGGATGCATTCGGCTTTGGTCATGACACTTTTCCAGTGTGTTTCATGGCGCAAACGCGGTTCGCTGGGATAGGGAATGCCGCGCGCGATCACCGAACTGTGCGCTGCGCCTTCTTCGCTGGATGCCGTAACATGTACCACTAGATGCGCCAGACTCCAGCCAATGTGTTCTTCGCCGGGGACAGCGTGCGGGTCATTGGCGTGCGGGTCGTGCGGCATAAACACCACCTGCACGTCGTTCATGTCTTTAATAATGTCTAAAAGGGTATCAATCGAGGCATTGGTCGCCGCGCGCAGGTCGTCGCGCGTGAAGCGTTGGGCAAACTCAAAAAGAGTAACTTCACCATTCTCTACAGGGGAAAAATCAATGGGCACAGGGCATCTCCTTACAACATTTTGTATGATGCATAAGAGATGCACTGCCCGCATGGAAACTTACTTGAAGGGTTGAAACAGTTTTGCGGGACGACACAGGCAAACGGAGTTTGCACGTCGTCCCCTACAAATCGCCTCTGGCGTAGGGGCGAACCACCGTGTTCGCCCACAGATGTACCTGTTATCCCGCAGGCATCAGCACGCCGTCGATGAAGTGAATCACGCCATTGCGCACGTAATAATCCACGCCGATCAGCCGCGCTGTGCCGTTGATGAGCACGTTGCCGTCGCTGTTGCTGATGAGGACATCACCTGTTTGCGCGGTTGTGAGGGTGACGCTGCCGCTGTCGATCAAGCCATCGACCACATCAGCAGACGAAATGTACTCCGGCACGATATGGTAGCCCAGCACATTCGTCAGGGCTTCGGGGTCTGCCATCAGTGTCGCCAGCGTGTCCGCAGGCACATTGGCGAACGCGCTGTCCAATGGCGCGAACAGCGTGAACGGTCCTTGATTCGCCAGCGAGTCCGTCAAGCCTGCCGCGCCGACGGCTGAAAGCAGGGTATCGACGCTGTAAGCGGTGCCGCTGAGCGCAGTGAGGAAATCGACAGCGTTCAAAGTGCTGCCATTCGACGTGAACACGGTGTAATCGTCGGCAATACCTGCGACGGCGACGAACATCATATTGTTGGGCAAGCCGAGTGCCGTCTGCGAGAAGATGACGGTATCCGTTTGTCCGGCGGCTGTCGCGTACAGATCAAACTCGCCTTGCGGGGCGTCTGCTGTCACGTAGCCACCGAAGGTAAGCTGCGCAGCCAGCGGGACTTCTGCGGCGAACACATCAATCGCCGGCGCGCCGCTGACAGCGTTCAGCACCAGCAGCGTGCTGGTCGAAGCCGCGCCTGCGGTTTCCAGCGTCGTCGTCTCGTCGATGATGAGTGGGCTAAAGCTCATATCGGCTTGCTGACCAATCGCCGCCAGCGTGTAGGTATGCCCTGCCTCAAATACGACATCGGCGGGACCCAGCACCGCCGCATCAATGCCTTGACCTGTTGGCACAATGGCAAGCTGGTGTGTGCCTGCTGCGCCTTCAAAATAGCGCGTGATTGTGCCGAAGCGCGCAGACTCCGCCTGAGCGCCATCAATCCACAGGTCGAGTTCGCTTGCGTCGTAAGACAGATGGGCGAAGCGTACAAACGCGGGTTCGTCTTGCGCCTGTGCGGTGAAGATACCGAAAGTGGCGAGTAGAAGAAGGATAAATGCCAGTTTTTTCATGCTGATTACTCCTTAGCATCATTTTTCACTGATCGGTTAGGAAACTCATTTCCCAAAACCGAGAACGTACTTAACACTTTACGCAATAATTGTGCGCAGCGTCAAGCGTACTTCGGTCTATTTTTGCCCACGTTATTCCTATTATTGCTCTACGATTATGGCAGCACTGTCACTTCGGGCAGTACAGACGGTTGCAGCAGCGCATCAATCGCATAGATCACGCCGTTGTTCACGCGATACATGCCGACGACTCGCGCCGCGTTGGCGATCAATAATGCGCCATCATCTGCTGCTAAAGAGAGGGGCAGCACTTCGCCTTGCAGCGTAGCCAAATCAGGTGTGCCGCCAATGCTGAGTTCCTGTGAAACATCTGCCAACGAAACATCACCCGCAACGATGTGATAGCCCATGACGTTTTCCAGCAGAATGCGCGACTCAAGCCAGGCGTCGAGTGTTTCTTCGGCTACGGCGTCAATCGCCGCGTTGGTCGGCGCGAAAATGGTGAGCGTTTCTGTGCCCGAAAGTTCGTCTAACAAGCCTGCATTCTCAAAAGAGGCGAAAGCGAGGTTCAAGCCGTTGGCGTCGCCAATGCCTAAGCCGCGCATGAAGTCGGCGGCTCGCATGCGGTGCAGGAAAAAGGTGACGATGCAGACGAAGATCAGGAGGCCGCCGGGCAGGTACAGCACCTGGAAGTTGCCGCCGATTCCCTTCTCGCCCAGCAGGTCGGCGAACGTGAGGTCAACCGACTTGAGCGCGTCGCCAAAGGGCTTGACCGTGCGCGACAGCACCAGCAGCAGGGCCAGCAGCACGTAGGGCAGCCATGCCATGAAGCGCGAGATCTTGCTGCCGTTCATGTTGTCGAGCGACATCTGCAGCGAGCCTACCCAGGTTGCCGGCCACTCGGAAGGCGGCGCGAAGTCCCAGGTGTTTTTGGGCACGAGGAAACCTTTTTTGGTCGCCAGCGTGACGACCAGCAAACCCAGCAGGCCGCCTATGATGGAAGGGAACTCCGGGCCCAGGAAAACGCCGGCGAGCATGTACGGAATGGTGAATGCAACGGCCGCGAACAGCGCGAAGGGCAGGATGGACAGGCCTTCGGTCCACGAACGGTTGCGGCCGAAGAAGCGGGTCATCACCATGACCAGGAACAGGGGCATCAGCGTGCCGCAGATGCCGTGCAGGATGGCGACTTCGGAGACGATCAGGCGAAACAGCGCATCCCATTCAAGTCCCTTGTCAG
>CALMZT010000331.1 GCA_937870805.1 uncultured Chloroflexota bacterium | reverse complement strand
TTGGCGCGTACAACATTACGCGATTTGGATTGGCGGGGAAATATGGACTCCGTTCGCTAAAAAGTTCAGAATGTCAAAGTTCTGGATAACCATAAGCAAATGTCATACACCAAAAGATGCTGCTATTTTAGAACCCAATGCTGAAGATGAGTAGGGACGATTGACCTGCGATACACAATGATCGCAGGTCTTGTCGCTAAACAATCGGTGTTGATGGCGGCGTTGGGGGTACTGGTGGGGTGGGCGGTGTTGGCGGCTCCGGCTGATCCTTCAGATCAACTTCAATATCAATATTAGACAGAGCACGCTTGATGGCTTTGCGTGTCACGCTCAGAATTTGCTGTTGCAGTTCACGCCCCATATCTTTGATGTCTTCAATGTCGCCGGCGATTGCTGCGGGAGTGGCTCTGAGTAGGCTTTCCAGATAGCTGATTAGTTGACCGATGGCTAAATTCACTTGGGCAGCCTTATGTCTGTCGCTTGCATCTGGCGCAATATCAAGCCTTAGGACCTCAGTGACATAGTAATCATCGGGCAGCAGATTGGCAATGCGTGCGTGTAGATCGTGGTAGTTCTTAAGGATCATATCGCCGATGCCTTCTTGCGTGCCTGTCATGACACTCTTTTCCACCGCCTTGCCAAGCGATTTTGCTGCTAGAAAAAGCTGGCTAAGTTGGTTGCGGGTATTTTCATCCATATTCACTGCTCCTCGGCGATAGCCAAAACGATAACCTATTCCCGGCGAAAATGTTAACATAATCAAGGATAATCCCCTCCTTCGCTTAATTCAGCTTCTAATGCGCTTAAGGTTTGCGGTCTAACTAAACGTCGCAGTGCCTTACGCGCTTGAAACAGGCGTGATTTCACTGTACCAACGTTGGTTTCCATCACAACCGCAATTTCGTTATAAGACAATTCTTCTTCTGCGTACAAAATCAATGTTTGTCTTTGCAACTCCGGTAGATACTCCATTGCTCGCTGAACTTCCAATTGCAGCAGAATCCAATGCGCGACATCTTCCGGCTCAGGTTGCTTGTCAGATGTAAAAGAGATTTTGATTTCGGTTGCTTCATCCTCCACTGACAAAGGCTCGAAACGCCCTTGTCTGCGTAATTCGTCGTAGCAGTGATTGCGCGCGATACGGAACACGTAAGGGCGCAGATACTCGACTGGCTCAATACGATGTAAATTGCGATACAGCGAGATAAAGGTAAGCTGTACAATATCGTCAACTGTATCCGGTGAGCCAACCAAACGCCTGACAAAGCGCTTTATGGGACCTTCGAGTTGCGCATAAAGTTGCTCGAAAGCATCGTAATCGCCTGTTTTGGCTTGCTGCAACAATTGCTGTTCGAGCACGCTGCGATCTCCTTATCTATTGGCTAAATACGAAGCAAATGTCGATGTGGTTCAATTTTGCTAGCGGTGGTAAAACGTATGCTTTGCGCACATTTCGGATAGCGCAAATGTGCTATACTAAATTTAGATGGAAGATAATAGGTTACGTAGTAAAGATGACTTCTCGTCGCAATAAATCTATCTGGCGTCATCGTTGGATGCCTGTTTTTGTGCTCGGTGGGTCGCTGGCGATTGGGACAATGATGTTTGCCAGCGTCGTGGGGTTGATACTCCTATTGACGCTTGCACCAGTGACAGCGGTTGGAGCAAGAATTCCTGTTGGTGTGACTGTCGCCGGCGTCGATGTTGGTGGCAAATCGGCTGATGAAGCCGCGGCATTGCTGCGCCAGCGTATGGACACGCGAACAATTACAGCGACTGACGGTGAGCGGAGTTGGACAGTACCGCTGTCTAATCTGGGCATTGCAGTAGATGTGGACTCCACGATTGAGGAAGCACGTACCACAGCACCCAGTTCAGCCATTTATCCTCATTATGTAGTGGATCTGACCCAAACACAGAGTGGACTGTTCGCGTTAAGTGAGCAGGTCAACGTTGCTGCTGTTCCCGGTAATCCGCCGCAGTTGGGGCGTGCCATTGATATTCCTGTGCTGCTTGATCGTCTGCGTGTGGATGTAACAGGTGAGTTGGCAGATGATACGCTTAATCTCAATATGATCGAGGTTGAGCCGCTGCCGCTTGAACCCTCCCAGCCAGCTTACACGGGTGAGACGACTATACATGT
>CALMZT010000330.1 GCA_937870805.1 uncultured Chloroflexota bacterium | reverse complement strand
GTCTGACAGGTTTTGATTGATTTCTCTCACCGAGACACCTTAAGCAAAGATTGTCATGTGCAAAGTCGAGCTTATGCGCAATCTCAATGATGCGTCACAATCTTTCTCGCGTAAAATATATTAACGACCCTATGAAATCGGCAGCGCAAGCGGAGCACAGACATGGAATATAGCGGCATTCAAAAACTCGAAAACATTCTGTTGGTCTCGGTGCCGCGCGACCTCATTGACGACGATGTAATCCGTATGCGGCGCGACATTCTACAGGCAGTGCGCAGATACAAATCGCAAATCGTGCTGCTGGACTTTTCGCAGGTCGATATTTGCGACAGCTTCTTCGGGCGCTTCATCTACAGCACGTCACAGATGAGCAAGCTGATGGGCGCGAAAATCATTCTCTCCGGGTTACAGGACGCCGTGATCGAAACCATGATCGAACTGGGTATGGCGCTGCCCGACGTAGACGCCGTGCTCGATCTGGACGCGGCGTTGGTGCTCAGTCGTGAGATGGCAAAAGACGCTGTTGACACAGCATGGGACACCGAAGCGCTAACAAGGGATTGAGATGTCTGAACACGACACGCTCTTTTTCCGTATCAAAGACGCGATGGATGTTGCCAAATCCCGCCGCGAAGGGATGCAGATGGCAGTAACGCTGGGCTTTTCGCAAGCCGACGCCACCAAAATCGCCGTCGTCATTTCCGAGCTAGGGCGCAACATCGTTAACTACGCGGGCACAGGCACAATCACCGTCGTCGCCCGCCGCGAAGGTAGTGGCAAGCGTTACATTCGCATCATCGCCGACGATAAAGGACCCGGCATCCCTGACGTAGAGCGCGTGCTGGCAGGCGGCTACACGACTTCCAACGGCTTAGGCTTGGGTGTTTCCGGTTCGCGCCGTCTGGTTGATGAGTTCAATATCGACTCCACCGTCGGCAGAGGCACGACGATCACCGCTGTTAAATGGTTACGGTAAACACGATGCAATCAACATTTGCCAATTCGCTCACCATCCGCGACGATGTACATGCTGTCGTCGCCGCGCAGTTCGGACGCCGCTTAGCGGTGCAATTAGGCTTCTCACTGGTCGATCAAACCGCTATCAGTACCGCCATTCTCGAAATCACACGCAACATCGTCAAATACGCCGGAACAGGACAGATCACGCTTAGCACGGTGCAGGAAGGTGACAGTACGGGCATTCTGATTGTCGTGTCCGATCAGGGTCCCGGCATTCCCGATCTCGCGCTGGCGTTGAAAGATGGCTTTACGACAGGCAGGGGCTTGGGCTTGGGATTACCGGGCGCAAAGCGGCTCATGGACAGCTTTGAAATTGTTTCGCACATTGGTCAGGGCACAACCGTCACGATGGGGAAGTGGAAATCATGATTGAATTCGGCGTTGCGAAGATGAACAAACCCGGTTTCGAGAACTCTGGCGACAGCTACGTGCTTGAGCAGCATTCCAAAGGGGTGCTTGCCGCCGTGATCGACGGTTTGGGGCATGGCGACAAAGCCTTCTTCGCCGCACAAGCCGCCGTTGAAGCCTTAAAGCAGTCTCCGCAGGATGCACCCCTGGCGCTGATGCAGCGCTGTCATCATGCGCTCGTTGGCACGCGCGGCGCAGTCATCAGCATGGGAACGCTGGCAAACGATCAGCTCACATGGCTGGGCGTCGGCAATGTCGAAGGGGTACTCTTGCGCGCCGACAAATCCATTCCCCGCGAACGGCTCATGGTGCGCAGTGGGGTGGTCGGCTATCGTTTGCCAACGCTGCGCGCTTTTACTCTGCTGCTGCATTGGGGAGATACGCTGATTTTTGCGACGGACGGCATTCGCAGTGCCTTCGCGGAAAACCTGCCACGGCACGACTCGCCACAGCGCATTGCCGACACCATCCTCGCAGAACACAACCGCAAAACTGACGACGCGCTGGTGTTGGTCATCCGCTATCAGTCTTAATCATTTTCATGCAGCCAATAAAGATCATTCCCGCCAGCCTGAGCCATTAAGGTCTTTCCAGCCCCTTTAGTGGGCTTCCAGTTTTTCTACTAGCTGGGGGGTTTGAACCCCTGGCGGCGCAACCAGACTCACTTCCAGGAACCTACTCGTGTGAAGCCTCATCCTGATACGGCGGTGGCACATCACGGTACAGCAGCACCGCCATGCGCATCTTCACGTCGTCAGCACTACTGGCAGGCGCGCTGGGGTCCCAATACTCATCAAGCAGCGTTTTCAGACGTTCCAAAAACTCGGCGGTGCGTTCCAGTGATAAAAACCCGCGCCGCGTCCAAATATCGCCCTCTGCTTCGGGGTAGGTGATGAGGCTGGTAATCAGTTCATGGCGCAGCGTATCCAGCGTCGCCGTTGCCAGCGCGACATCGCGTTCCACGTCAATCTCCGCAGCCGGACGAATGTCAAACGTGCGCGCGACGGCACGATAATATTTCTCGACATTGCCACCTTTGATCTGCGTGTCGATCAGCTTAATCAGTTCAGCATCCAGCAAAAAGCGAATGTGATACAACACTTTGGCGTGCGGTTCGTCCAGCGCGTCGGCGACCTGTTGGTTCGTGGCGGCGCGCTCACACAAAATGCGCAGCACACGCATTCGCAGCGGGTCAGTGAAGGCTTTAATTTGTTCGGGCGTTTCAACGACGAGAATAGGTTGGGGGGTAAAATCGGTCATAGTAGATACAGAATATGCGGCATTTTAGATACCAAACTACATGCTTATCTAAGCAGAAATCATAGTTGCAATTCTTTATTTTACGGGAATAACTTGTGGTTCAGGGATATGATGTCCATATTCGAGCGCTACTTCTAGCCAAAGACGTTTGGCTTCTTCGATCATCGGCAAAACTTCATCCCAACGATCCGCCTGCGTCATACAACCGGGAAGTTCTTTTATACGCATCACCCAGCCACCTTCTTCGGTATCAGGAATAATTTCAATCGTGTAGGGTAGTGCCACATAGTATTCGAGCGTCTTATTCATCATCAATCTCACTTTCCTCTGACCCCTCTACATCGTCTGCTTCGGGAAATAAACGGTCTAATAAGTCAATCGCATCCTTGACGTATTGGGCTTTCACTTGATTTCCATGTACGGGTACTACAAAAATACCTTCAGTATCTTTCTGTCGATATTGATAGACGTGGTGACTTCCAGACACACGTACTAACGAGAACCCGAATCTTGTGAGTAAGCTAGCTAACTCGCTGAACTTGACTCCTCTGGGGTTGTTCCGCAGCTTTCGTCGTAATTTATTACGTTTAGACATCAAGTTACTTGTATTGTATTTGCCAGGTTATCTCCACTATAGCATATGCTACCCACGTAGCAAGTATTACCATCAAAACGAGTTCAGTTACCAGTTCAGTTTTGCCTTCAGGAGCACTTGCCGTAAGCTCTACCCTATGTCATAATCTGTTTTTGATAGTGTACTGCGTCCGAGTCGAAATTGCCTCTCAGCCTTTCTACACTCCGCACTTGCGTCACGTCCGCCTTACCCTATCGAATGACAGTTTGTTCAACCACCGGGAGAATTTTGTGAGCACGAAGCTGTACGTAGGTAATCTTCCTTATAGCACCACCGTTGAGGATCTTCGTTCGCTGTTTGAAGAAGCGGGCGAGATCGTGAGTGTAACGGTCATCACTGACCGTGAAACCGGTAGATCGAAGGGGTTCGGCTTTGTCGAAATGGCAAGCGAAGAAGGTGCCGAAGAAGCCATCAAGCGCTTTAACGGCTGGTCATTGGATAAACGTGTACTAACTGTGAATGAAGCCCGTCCGCGCGAAGAACGCCCGCGCTATGGCGATTCCAGCGGCAGACCACGTAGCGGCGGCGGTTATTCCGGTGGTGGCGACAGAAATAGGGGCGGTGGTGGCTATCGCAACGACAGAAACAACAGCGACTATTAAATTTTAAACAAGCCTCAATACCATCAAGGGGTTTTAGCCCCTTGATGTTTTTTACC
>CALMZT010000329.1 GCA_937870805.1 uncultured Chloroflexota bacterium | reverse complement strand
TTCACTCATCGCCTCATTGCCCTCTCAACATTGTTCTCAGAAGTCCCTTATTTTTACCACACACTCACGGCTTATTGCCCATTTTCGACGATCACCTGTGGGAACGTCAGCGAGAATGACGTGCCATCGCCCACCGTCGATTCCAGCAGGATTGTGCCTTTCAGCGCCGATGTGACGATATTATGCACAATCGCCAGCCCCAAGCCCGTGCCGCCAACGCCGCGCCCCGTCGTGAAGAACGGGTCGAACACGCGCGCCATGTTCTCCGGCGGGATGCCGCGCCCGTAATCGCGCACCATGACGGTGAAGGTCGGCACTGCACGCGCATCGTCCGCCGTCAGCGTGATCTCGACTTTGCCGCCCGTCTCAGGCGGATAGGCATAGCGCTCGATGTTCGTCAGCAGGTTCAACAGCACGCGCGACAGGTAGCCGCGATAGCCCTCCCAGATGTGCGAATGCTCACCGAGATCATCCTGAAACACGATGTCCAGCCTGGCTTTGCGCGCGTTGATTTTGAACAGGCTCAGCGTGTCGGTGATGACTTCGGCAATGTCGAGTCGTTCCCTGGTATCGGCGATCTGGCTCACAGACACATTCTTGAAGCTCTGCACCAGTTGATGCGCGCGCCGCACGTTGCCTTCCATCAGCACCGATGCTTCGATAATGTCATCAAAGGTGTTTTTCATTTTCCTGTCCATCACCAGCGCCGAGACCACTTCCCCCTGTAAACGCTGGCGGATGAGTCCCGCCGCCGTATTGATGATGCCCAGCGGCGTGTTCAGTTCGTGCGCCACGCCTGCCACCATCTGCGCCAGCGCGCGGTGACGTTCGAGTTCCATTTCGGTGTGCAAACGCTGCTTTTCCAGTTCTTCGCGGAAGTAGCGTTCGCCTGTCGCGCGCACGTCGGCTGCCAGCGCCGCGAACATCTTGGTCAGCAGCGACGGCGACGACTGCAACAGGCTGAGGAACGCCTCACGCCGCAGCACGAAGAACTCGCACGGCGTCAGCGTGGCAACTGTAGCCGAGCGCTTGCCGCCATCCAGCAGCGCCAGTTCACCGAAGAAGTCGCCGCTGTGTTCAGCTTTCAGTTCAACTTCATTGCCTTTGGCGTCGCGCTTGTAGATCGTCACACTGCCACTGAGGATGACGTACAGTTCATTGGAATCATCACCGTCGCGCAGCACAATCTGATTGGCGTCATAGGTTTCAATTTCGCCAATCGCCACTAATTCGGCAAGCTGCGCGTCGTCAAAATCGCTGAAGAATGGAACGGATTTAAGTTTCTGTTCGATAGCCAAGGCTGCATCTCCTGAGTCCCATCCATTGTACGCGAGATAGGCGATCATTAAAACTTTTGCCGTATGATGCAATTTTCAGGAGAATTTCGTTAAAGTAATATTGCGAAATAAAACAATCTCAAGCAGCATAGACGGACTTTCAATGTTAAACTGTTAGGCAATCTTCCACACGCTGGAATTACGGAGTACGCGCGATGGTGACGCTGATCGGCAATCGGTATCTTTTGCAAGAAGAACTCGGCATGGGCGGCATGGGGGTGGTTTACCGTGCGCTTGATCGCCTTGCCACCGACGAAGCCACGCAAGTCGTAGCCCTCAAGCGTGTCGTATCCCCTACCGAACGGCATGGCACAAGCACCGCCGGACGTGACGACAGCTTTGACATGCGCCTATCACTGGCGCAGGAGTTCAAACTGCTGGCAACACTGCGCCATCCCAACATCATCAGCGTGCTGGATTACGGTTTCGACGCCGCCGTTGATGGACAGCGCCAGCCGTTCTTTACGATGGAGTTGATCGAGAATTCCAAGACCATTACCGAAGCGGGCAAAGATCAGCTACTCGACGTACAAGTCGATTTGCTAGTGCAGCTTTTGCAAGCGCTCACCTATTTGCATCGACGCGGCATCATCCACCGTGATCTGAAACCCAGCAATGTACTGGTCACTGATGGCAAGCTCAAAACGCTGGATTTCGGGTTATCAATCGGGCGCGAACAGCAGCCCACTGACGACATGGGCAGCACGACAGCCGGAACGATTGGCTATATGGCTCCTGAAGTCTTGATGGGCATAGCCGCCAGTGAGGCATCCGATCTGTACGCCGTTGGAGTCATCGCCTACGAATTATTTACCGGACAGCACCCCTTCGATTCGGACGATCCAGGCATCCTCATCAACAACATCTTTGAAGTCATACCACAGGTAAGCGACATTCCGCCTGGTTTATCCAGCGTAGTAGAGCGCTTGATGTCCAAATCACCTGAGAGCCGTTACGAAAGTGCGCGAGATGTAATTGCGGCAATGGCGCGCGCGACAGGCAAATCCATTGCTCACGAAACCGCTGCCACGCGGGAAAGTTTCTTGCAGGCTGCGCGCTTAATCGGGCGCGATGTGGAACTGGCGCAGCTGGTTGGGGCGCTGGAAACGTCGCAGAAAGAGAACTCAGGCGCAGTATGGCTCGTCGGCGGCGAAAGCGGCGTCGGCAAATCACGTCTCTTAGATGAACTGCGCACGGTGGCACTCGTTCGCGGCATTCCCGTTTTGCGTGGGCAAGGTGTCGCAGAACAAAGCGCGTTATATTCGATCTGGCGTCCGGCGCTGCGTGCGCTGGCGCTGCTCACGCCGTTGGAAGACGATGAAGCCGCCCTTCTCAAGCCGCTGATTCCCGATATTGCCGAACTGCTGGAACGTCCTATCCCCGATGCGCCCGCAGCTGCGACACCGCAAGCCGCACAGGAGCGCCTGTTCAAAACTATCGAAGCCTTGTTCAGCAAGCAGACGCAGCCGCTGTTGATCGTGCTTGAAGATTTGCATTGGGCGAACGAAAACCTTGAACTCATGCGTCATTTGACGGCTGCTCATCTTCCTGTCCTGTGGGTGGGTACGTACCGCGACGACGAAAGCCCTGATCTGCCGACGAAATTGCCTGATGCGAAGCTGTTGAAGCTGCCGCGCCTTTCACAAGAAGGCATTGCCGAACTCAGCGAAGCCATTTTGGGCGAGAACGGACGACAGGAACACGTCGTTGACCTCCTGCATCGTGAAACAGAGGGCAACGTCTTCTTCCTGGTTGAAGTGGTACGCGCGCTTGCCGAAGACGCCGGACAGCTTGAACAAATCGGCATGATGACGCTGCCGGAGCATATTTTCGCAGGCGGTGTACAGCGCATCGTCACGCGCCGCTTAGAACGTATCCCAACGTGGGGACGCCGGCTGCTGCAAATCGCTGCCGTCGCCGGACGCTACCTCGATCTTGATCTGCTGCGCACGCTGGTGAATACAAATGGTGACTCTGTAAAGACAAGACATGCCTTGCCCCTACCCATTGACAAAACCTTTGACGAGTGGCTGACCATCTGCGGCGACGCGACGGTTTTGGATGTACAGGACAATCAATGGCGCTTCTCACACGACAAGCTGCGTGAAGGAATGCTGAGTGAACTGGACGAAACGCAAAAGCGTGCGTTACATGGACAGGTGGCACAGGCAATGGAACAGGTCTACGCCAATGCGCCTGAACGCGCCGCTGTCCTTGCCTATCACTGGCAAATCGCGGGTAATCCTGCCAAAGAAGCGCACTACTCCGCGCTGGCGGGCGATCAGGCGATGCAGCAGGGCGCGAACCGTCAAGCGACTGAATACTTTGAGGCAGCGCTGCGCGCATGGGAAAGCCTGCCCGAAACGCCTGACATTCAGCGCCAGTACATCGATACTGTCGTCAAGCTGTCGCGCGTTGGTGTATTCCTGCAACGGGGCACAGGCACAACCCTGAAGACACAGCTTGAACGAGCGATGGAACTGGCAAAAGTGTTGAACGATCCCGTGCGTGAGGCTTACGTGCTGGGCAGCATCGGTGCCTATCTCTATGTGCGCGGCGAACTGGGTGAAGCGATCAGCGCCTTTATACGTGTCATCGGCATGGCAGAAAAGTTAGGGTTGGAAGAACTGCTGATGGTGCCCTACAACATCATGGGGCGCGTCCTGATTCTTGGCAGCGATATTCCCGGCGCGCAACCGATGCTGCTTAAAGGCATTCCGCTGGCAGAAAAGTACCAGGACCTGGAGATGCTTTCGGGTTCGCTGGCATTCTATGCGCTGACCTGTTTGCTACAAGGCAACCTGTCCGAAATGCGCCCCTATTTGGAACAGTCGATGGAGATTGCCGAAAAGCTGGGACATCCTACGCGCATCGCCAGCAACTGGACGATTATCGCGGCGGGTTATTCCATGACTGGCTATCCTGATCTCTCCGACGAGTGCATACAGCGCAGCCAACCCATCGCCGAACAAGCTCAGGAACAGCAGGTACTTTACATCAATACGGGAACACGCGGCTATAATGAATGCGTGCGCGGCAACTATGAAGTTGCAAGGGAGTATCTGGATAAAGCGCTCAACATGGCGCAAGCGAATCGCTGGCTGCTGTACATCCCGCTGTTTTTGACCTATCGCGCTGAAGTCGAGTTCGGTTTAGGCAACGTACAAGCCGCAGAGGAACGCGCTCAAGCCGCCCTGCAAACCGCCGAGAAGTTTAAGCATATGTCAGCCGTTGGCGAAGCGCACCGTGTTCTTGCTAAAATCCACGCCTATCATGGTAGATGGTCAGAAGCCGAAAACGCGCTGCAAAGGGCTGTGCTCGCGCAGCAGCCTGCGAAGATGGCGAGCTTGATTGCTATTTATCAGTTTGAACTCAGCAAAGTCTATCGTGCGCTCGGACAGCCAGAAAAAGCGCGTGCGATGCTGAACGCAGCGCTGCAAGAGTTTGAACGCATGGAGATGAAACTGTATATCGAGCGCGCGCAGGCTCTCCAGGCACAATCATGATCGTAAGTTCAATGTAACGATTTTGTATTATCGACACTGGTTTTTCGCCTGTCTATAATAAGTCTTCGGTTTATTAATTGTAAGAGTTTGCAAACGTAACGCGATTTGGGGAAATTCTTGGTTGGTCAACCGAGTATACAGTGCTACAGTTAAGCATAATTTCTTGATCTTTCACTCAGGCACGGCATTCATAGATCGTGATACGTCGATGGTTCACTCGAAGCAGAAAGTGGGGTTACGCCTGCGTAGCCGTATTTTTGCTTTTCCTGGCGCTGGTGCTGGTGCGACCCAGTTTTGCAGTAGCCTTTCTCGTAAACTCTGGCGCGGATACGGCTGATCTTGCAGCTGGTGACGGCGTATGTGACGTGGGTGGCGGACTCTGTACGCTGCGCGCTGCCATTCAGGAAGCTAACGCACTGGCGGGCGCAGACAATATCACATTTCAGTCAACTTTCATTTTTGCCCCCGCATCCCCTTATCCGCCTATCGCTGATGTGCTCACGATTGATGGTACAGCAGGCAATTTTTTTCCAACCATTAACGGCGCGGGTGCAGGCGCAGGCGCAAACGGGCTGCAAATCGACACTGCCGGAGGGGGCAGTACGATTCTTGGCTTGCAGATTTTCAATTTTGCCGGGAATGGCATTTTCATCAACGATTCGGCGGGCAACACCATCGGCTCAGCAGCGAGTCCGGCGTCTTTTTCCAACAGGATCTTTAGCAACGGCGGCGATGGCATCCTCATTAACGGACCTGCTTCGACAGGCAATATTGTCCGACGCAATTGGATTGGCTTAGACAATACAGGCAGCGGACAGGCTGCCAACGCTGGCAATGGTATCGAGATTAATCTTGGCACAGGCAACACCATCGGCGGCGCGGGGGCGAACGAAGGCAACGTGATTGCCGGCAACACAGGCAACGGCGTCGCGATTATCAACAATCCGGTGGGGAACAGCGTCATCGGTAATACTATCGGCTTTGACGCCTCCGGTACGGTCATCGGTACACCAATCCCGAACGGTGGGAACGGCATCTTCCTGCAAAGCTCGGATAACAATACCATCAACAGCAATCGTATCGGCGGCAACCTGCAAAATGGTATTGCCCTCACCGTTGGCTCTGATGGCAACGGCGTCACGGGCAATCTGATCGGCAATGAAATCGCGTGCGATTTTGTCCCGCCGCCAACACCACCCGGCGCGACCTGGGGCAACAGCCTCAACGGGGTGTTGATTAGCGTCGGCTCAGCGAACAACAATATCAATGGCAACAATATCTACGGCAACACCCAGAACGGCGTGCGAATCATGGGCGGCGGTTCAGCCAACAATACCGTCAATGGCAACACCTTTGGCGCAGCAGGCGGCTTCACCCGCTACAACTGTCTCAGCGGCGTGCTGATCGATACCAACGCGGCAAACAACACGATTTCCGGCAACAACCTGTCCTTACAACGCGCCTCAGGAGTAGAGCTAGACACCAACGCAGCCAACAACACCATCACCAGCAATGTCATCACCAGCAACATTGGGGCGGGCATCGCGCACATCGGCGGCAATGGCAACCTGATACGCGCCAATCAAATCGACCTCAACGGCGTTCTGGGGATTGACCTGAATGGCGCGGGCATCACCCCTAACGATGTGGGGGATGGCGACGCCGGACCGAACAACGTGCAAAACTTCCCGGTGTTGACCAGCGCTCAGTCAAATGGCGCTTCAATTCAGGTCAGCGGCTCACTCAACTCGACAGCCGTGACCACATTCCAGGTCGATGTCTACGTTAGCCCTGCCTGCGACCCTCTCGGCAACGGCGAAGGCGCGACGTATCTCGGCGTGGGCAACGCGACAACCGACGGCGTGGGCAACGTCAACTTCACGTTTGCCTTTGCCTCTGCGGTGACGACAGGATTTATCACGGCGACAGCGACAGACCCCGCCAACAACACGTCTGAGTTCAGCGCCTGTATCCCGCTGATCCCGCCAGCCGATGTAGCCGTGTCCAAGAGTGATAATCCCGATCCGGTCATACTGGGCAATAGTGTGACTTATACGCTCACAGTGGTGAATAACGGACCGGGTGCAAGCAACGGCGTCGTGCTGACCGACACTTTACCCGCGAATGTGACCTTCGTTTCCGCAAGCCCTGGCTGCGCAGAGGCGGGAGGCGTCGTGACCTGCAATATCAGGACACTAGGCGCGGGGGCGACGGTGTTCATCAACATCACCATTACCCCCAACGCGGCAGGCGTCATCACCAACAGCGCCAGCGTCAGCGCGACGACG
>CALMZT010000328.1 GCA_937870805.1 uncultured Chloroflexota bacterium | reverse complement strand
CACTAGTATGACCATAAGGAATGCTATTGGTATTGAAGTGGGTGAACATATCGACATTAGATCACTAAAAATCTTCCCGGTTAATCCGCAGTTTCCACATCTTCGATGGAAACGGGCGTTATATGACTTCATTATTCCACGCCGTTACTTGATGACACGGTTACAGCGTGGTGAACCAACAATGATTGAAATCGGAGCTTGCCTAGTACAAATTGAAACGCTTCAGACACTTGGGATTGAAGCCGGAGACTACATAATATTGGAGGGAGTGGATAAAGAAAATAAACTACTTACAAAACGGCTTCGCGCCTATGAAATTCCTGGCGATGTGGCGGAACAGCGTAAAATTTTAGACAGAAATATCGCCGATGCTTTGTTTCCTGATTGTTCGGAACGTTTGGGCGTTTTCCCCGATCTCGATCCCATTTTGCTTGACGAAATGGCGCGTAAACAACTTAATCTGGAAATCTGTTCGCCTGTTCGTATCCGCGCATCAAGACGTCATCAGTTTGACAAGGAAACGCGGAACTTCCTCCTTGTTGTTTTAATCACGAACTGATTCAACCTTTTGTGGCGAACAAATGACGCAGGTTAATGAGCGTAAAAGCGAGATGATGAGCGCCCAGAAAGTTGGCATCTTTGCAGTCAAAACGGATGAGCAGCGCTCGAAACTTGTCCATCCAAGCGAAACTGCGTTCAGAGATGAAACGCTGTTTGTAGATAGCTGGATCGAAGAAGCGTTTGCGTCCGCGTTTCGGCGCTTTCCGGTTGCGCTTATTCTCGCAAATGTTGGGAATGACCTGATGATTGAAGCAGACTTTGCGGGCGTCGAGCGTATCAAAGGCGCTGTCGGCGTTAAAGAACGCTCCGGCAATCGCCAAGCCTAGACGCTTCATGCTGCCAAAAGCCGTACGGAGATGTGGTTTGAGGTCGAAAGCGTCATGATGGTTGCCCGCGACGATCCCGGTCGAAGCCACCACAAAGCCTTGCGCGTCGGTAATCGGCAAAATATTCGAGGTTTTTGCTCGTTTGCGCTGCTGGTAAGCGACACTTTCACCGCCTTTCTTCGCCAGTGCGTGACTGCCATCCAGATTCAAGTGGGTCAAATCGAGATCGGCTTGGATCGTCTGAATACTTTGCTGCCAGACCCGCTGAAGGCTGCCATCGGCACTCCATTTCTGGAAGTGATAGTAGACCGCCTGCCAGCTAATCTCTTTTTTTCGGCGTTGTTTCGGGACGGCGCAATCGGCAACTGTCTCCACTGACAGCCCGTGTGCAACCGATAGAGGATGTAGTTGAAGACTTTGACCAGCGCGATTTGACAGACATAGCCCCGTTGGGCGGTACGCAGCAACGGTCGGATATGCTGATCGAACTGCTCTTCGCTTACACTGGTAGGGATAGTGCTCATGAGAGTCCACCTTTGGCGAGGTTTTTCTCTTATGATGCACTATCATCCTTTCTCAATCCAATAGTTTGAATCAGTTCCACTTTAATAGTCCTAAGAGCGTATCTGAAAATTAGGCAGCGACATGTTTGAGCAAGCGATGGATGGAAGCGAGGTAGACCCAACCTTCCGTGCTTTTGGGGCAGCGTTCATAATCCTTGCTCAAGCGACGATACCGTCCCAACCAAGCGAAGGTGCGCTCGACGACCCAGCGTTTGGGCAGGACAACAAAACCGGTCTGGTCGGCAGCACGGCGCACAATGACGAGGGTAATCTTGAACAGGTTATAGACCCAGACCCAAAGCGCCCCTTCATACCCACCGTCTGCCCACACCACCTGGAGGCGGCGTTGCCACATCAAGGGGAGCGCGGCAAAGACAACTTTCGCGCCCTCACAATCGGCAACGCCAGCCGGATGGATCACCACCACCAGCAGGTTGCCGAGCGTATCGGTCAAAATATGCCGCTTGCGTCCGGTCACTTGCTTCCCTCCGTCGTAGCTACGCTCGCCGCCACTTTCCGTCGTTTTGCTGCTTTGGCTGTCCAGCACGCCCGCACTTGGATGCGGCAACCGTCCTTGCCGACGGCGCTCCAGATAGACCAACGCCCGATTGAGGCGTTCCCAGGTGCCGTCCAAACACCATTTGCGGTAATGATAGTACACGCTTTTGGCGTTGGGATACCCGTCGGGTAAATTTTCCCACTGACAGCCTGTCCGCAGAATGTAGAAAATGGCGTTCACCACTTGGCGCAAGTCCAACGCCATCGGTCGCCCCACTTTTCCCGTTCGCTGCGGCAGATACACCTGCAACACTGCCCATTGACGTTGACTCATGTCACTGGCATACCGTCTCTTTTTGTGTGACACTTGCTTTATTCCTATTCGGTTTGATGGTGTTTGGCGACATCCATTCTACCGGATAGGAATTTTCAGATACGCTCTTAAGTGAGTTAAGCCCAAGTGCCGCCTTGTGTGGTGTGCAGATCAGCCCGCAAGGGTTAGCCCAACGCATGACTGCCGCCGCCGCTGCATGTTTACGCCAAGTCCTCGAAGCAAGTATGCTGTTGGTGGCGGCGGGGGGCGAAGGGAGCACCACCTTTTTACAGCAGTTCAACGGCGTGTATCTGCTCGACAGTAGCACCATCCCTTTACCAGATGTTTGGGAGCAGGCATGGTCAGGCGGCGGCAGACGGGCGGGCATGAAAGTGCAAACGCAATGGGATTATCAGGGTGGGCAGTTACACTTCAGCCTGCCTCCAGCGCGCCGACACGACGCAGGTTTACCCAGCGCGCTCCTGCCGCAAGGGGCGATCCGTATCACCGACAGCGCCTACTTTGACGTGGGTCGTTTACAGGCGTTACACGAGCAGGGCAGTTTCTACCTCACGCGCGTGCCCTGTAAAGTCCGCTTGTTCGACAGATTCGGACGGCAATGGCAGCTCTCTCACTTTTTGCAACACGTCGCCCACCCGCATTTTGACGGGCAAGTCACGCTCACCAGACAAGGTTTGCATTGT
>CALMZT010000327.1 GCA_937870805.1 uncultured Chloroflexota bacterium | reverse complement strand
TGCTGCTCTGGCAGAATATGGTCCCGATTACATCCTGAACCCGGAAACCAGCGTCTCCTCTGGTCCATTTATCCTCACCGAGTTCGTTGCGGGCGATCATGTCACCGAGCAAGCGAATCCCAGCTATACGGGGTATCGACAACCCTACCTCCGCGAACTGCGCGGCATTTACGGGGATCAGTTGAATGGCAGCTTCCTCGCTTTCCAGAATTATGATATAGATCGTGTCAACTACGAGCATATTGCCCCCTCAGATTTTGAAGTGATTGCCAGCGATCCTGCGTTGAGCGAACGCTATCTGCCTAACTTCGGAGACTTCCGCACTGATTACTTGCTCTTCGACACCTTTAACCCGCCCTTCAATGATCAGCGTGTTCGTTTGGCATTTGCAAAAGCACTTGATCGTGATTCGATTGTTGCCAACGTTATCGGTTCGCAGTTCGGCATTCCAGCCTACTCATTCCTCGCGCCTGGCTTCCCTGCATCTGATGTAAACGGTGATTTACGCGACATACAGGCTTATGACTGTGCCGCCGCACAGCAACTACTTGCTGATGCGGGCTATCCCAACGGCGAAGGCTTCCCGGCGCAAGAACTCAAGCTGCGTGGTGAGAGCGAAGCGCGTGCCAATTGGTTTATTACCTCGGCTGCTTCTATCAGCGAGTGCTTGAACGTCGAGATTACTGTCAACAATATGGAATATAATGCCTATATGGATGCGCTGTTGGCGCGCCCAACAGGTATTCAGTTCGGTGCAGTCTCTTACGGTATGGACTATCTCGATCCTTCCAACATGCTTGGTGTGTGGATGTCCACAGGTCGTCATTCGTGGTACAACGCCGAATTCGACGCGCTGGTTGAAGAGGCAAACACGCTGGTAGGTGATCCTGAACGTCGTCTGGAACTCTACCAACAAGCCGAGCGCATCCTGGTCGAAGATGTCGGTGGTATTTTCCTGGTGCATCGTATTCAAGGCGACCTATTCCAACCCTATGTTGCTGGCGAGTGTCTCAGACCTGATAATCAAGGGATCTCTGCCTTCCATTGGGGCAATGACTGGTGCTGGGGTTCGTTCTATATCACCGCAGATGTAGCCAACTACGACACATATCGCACACAGTAGAACTGACGTGGATGGGGTGGGGCAGCGTGCCCCACTCCTCACTTTTTGTCGGATGCTTTGATGACGGGTTATCTCCTTCGCCGCCTCGTTGGGTTATTTTTTGTCATGTTGATGGTCTCCATCATCGTCTTTGTGTTGATGAATGCTGTCCCTGGTGGTCCGTTTTCGCTCGGTGAACGTGGCTATACAGCCGATGCGCTTGCTAACCTGGAGCGCAAATATGGCATTGACAAACCTCTCTTTGAACGTTATTTGAACTTCCTCATCAGTGCGCTGCAATTCGATTTCGGCAACTCCTTTGCGGTGGCTGGCAATCCGCCTGTCACGCAAGTGATTGCTCAGGCGTGGCCCGTCACGTTTCACGTCGGTCTATACACCGTCAGCCTTGCTTTCGGGCTTGGGGTGACGATGGGGATTATCGCCGCTTATTGGCGTAACAGTTGGATCGATAATCTGGTGACGTTCACGGCGACACTCGGTATTACAGTCCCCAATTTTATCATCGCGACGTTTTTGCTTTTCATCTTTGGCTTTCAAAATGGTTGGGGGCAGCAGGAAAGTAAATGGATTATCCACCCAGCGTGGGAAGGGGGTCCAGCGCTGCTGTCCTGGGATTATTTTCTTCCCGTCATCACTTATGCACTCGCGCCGCTGGCGCAGGTTGCGCGCTATACGCGGGCAAGCGTGTCCGAAGCGTTAAGCGCCGATTATATTCGCACCGCGCGCGCCAAAGGCTTAAGTGAGCGCTATATCATGGCACGCCACGTCATGCGTAACGCGCTGATTCCGATGATTACGGTTTTGCTGCCGATCATCCCCAATTTACTTACTGGCTCGTTGTTTATTGAGGTCGTTTACGGCATACCGGGCTTAGGCAAGTTCTTTGTGACCAGTATTTTCAACCGCGATTATCCGATGATTATGGGACTGGTGCTGCTGGTCGCGTTTTTCTGGGGACTCACTTATCTCATTACGGATGTTCTTTATACAACGATTGATCCGCGTGTTCGGGTTGCTGGTGCAAAGGGCGCGTGAACATGACGAATCAGGTGGCTATTGAAGCTCCGGTTGTTAAACCACCATCACTCAAAATCGAGCGCCGTTCTCCCTGGGGACAGGCAGCGAGACGCTTTGCACGCAATAGGCTGGCGATGTTCGGGCTGATTATTTTGCTATTTCTGTTATTTCTCGCTATCTTTGCCGATGTCATTTCTCCCTATCCTTATGATCGCGTATTCTTGTCGTTGCGCGCGAATATGCTGCCGTTCACTGACCCCGCGCATCTTCTGGGTTTGGACAGCTCCAGCCGCGATTATCTGGCGCGGCTGATCTATGGCGCACGCACGTCGATGATGGTAGGGCTGATCGTCCCGCTCATCTCATTTGCCATTGGTGTTCCCTTAGGCACACTCTCCGGCTATCGCGGCGGCTGGATTGATTTTGCGATACAGCGCGTCGTAGACATCGCAACGGCTGTTCCCCCACTATTGTTTGCATTGTTTCTGTTGAGTGTTCTGGGAAGCGGCGTCAGCAACGTGATCTTTGTCCTGGCGATCACAGGCTGGATTGAATCGACCCGCTTAACCCGCGCCCAGTTGTTGACCTATAAGGAACGCGAGTTCGTCTTGTCAGCGCGTTCGATTGGCGCGGGGGATTTACGTATCATTTTTAGCCACATACTGCCCAATGCCATCTCACCTCTGCTGGTCTCATTTACCTTTGCTGTGCCGCTGGCGATTTTCGCAGAAGCCGGATTAAGTTTTTTGGGGATTGGTATCACTGAGCCGACGCCAAGCTGGGGCAAAATGGTCGGTAGTGGAATCGGCACATCCATTCGAGTTTATTATCATTTAGCGATGTTCCCAACGCTGCTTGTCGCTTTCACGATGCTGAGTTTCTCATTTGTGGGTGACGGGTTGCAGGAAGCCTTAGACCCAAATCGTTCACGTTAGTCGAGATGATCTTGCGATGAAAAAAATTACACTTATTGGGTTATTATGTTTTTTGCTGTTCATGGGCTTGTCGGGCTGTGGCAGTACAACCGCGTCTAATGCTTTGCCAACATCGACCACGATTCCGACCTTCAGCTTTGTCGTGCCCACTGAAGCGCCTTCTGTGGCGACAGTGGCAGCAGCGACGAGTGCGGCGCAATCAGCGGGCGCGCTTGACCCTCAATTGGTGGAAGCGGGACGAGGACGTTATGAAGTCTTAGGCTGTGCTGAATGTCATGGTGCGCAAGGAGAGGGAACTGAAAACGGTCCTTCGCTTATTACCTCCACGATCAGTCAGGCTGATTTTATTGGTTTCATGCGTTCTGGCGGCAGCGTTGGTTCTGCTCATCAGTATTCCACCAATCGCCTGAGTGACTCCGGCGGCAGAAACCTCTATCAATACCTACTTTCTATTCGGCAGTCGGAATGAGTCGAACAACAGGATCACAAAATGATAAG
>CALMZT010000326.1 GCA_937870805.1 uncultured Chloroflexota bacterium | reverse complement strand
TACGCTCAATGCCTGCTAACGGGTCGAAGGTCGGCGTAGGTCCGGCTTGCGTGGGTTCAGCGGTTTCGCCGGGTTGTAAAGTCGGCGTCGGGGTGGGCGATTGTGTAGGGCGTGTCGTGGCGGTAGGTGGTACTTGGGCGACGGCTGTTTGTAGTGATTGGGCAATCGTTCCCCCTTCACATACTGTTGCTCCGCACGCTTGGATCGCAAATTGACGTGCTGCACCGAACGATACGAAGGCACAAACGCCGGTCATGGCGATGAACAGCACCGCGCCGACGACAAATAACCAAGCCGGAATACGCATACACAACCTCGAAAGCACTCAGCCGAACGGATACCCTATTAGACACAGCATCCGTCGCTGAAGATCCAATTCGGTGAGGCATTATAGCGGAAAGGAGAGGGTTGTGAAGTCTGCGACTTACCTGCGCTGTGCGGGATAACGCTGTATTGAGGGAGTATATTGCCTTAAAAGCGTTCTGAAGTTGGAGAATAGTATAGCGCGCGTCACTGCACAGCGCCAACTTTTGGGTGAATTTTCGTATGAAAATCAGGTGACAATGACACCACATACAGATTAAAAAGGAGGCAAGCATGAGTACACTTACAGGCAAAGTGGCGGTGGTGACGGGTGGAAGTCGCGGGGTGGGTAAGGGCGTGGCGATGGGGTTAGGGGAGCAAGGGGCGACGGTCTACGTGAGTGGGCGCACGCTGGAAGCTGGGCAGGCGACTGTCCCTCTGGCAGGCACGCTGATGTCCACTGTGGGCGAAGTGAGCAGGCTTGGTGGGAAGGGCATCGCAGTACAGGTGGATCACCGTGACGATGCACAGGTGGCAGCACTGTTTAAACGGGTGCGCCGTGAACAGAAAAAGAAACTGGATGTGCTGGTCAACAACGCATGGGCGGGCTATGAAGGCTACTCAACGGGCGCGCACCGCACGCCGAATCATCCCTTCTGGAAGAAGCCGCTGTCGTATTGGGATGAGAATCTCGCAGGCGTGCGCTGGGCATACGTCGCCAGCGCGCACGCTATCCCGACGATGATCGAACATGGCGGCGGCTTGATCGTCAATATTTCGTTTGGCGTGCCTGATGCAGGGAATCCAGCATATGCCATCGCCAAGATCGGCACTGATCGGCTAACGTGGGAGATGGCGGAGATGCTGCGCAAACATAATATTTCCGTTGTGTCGCTATATCCGGGGTTAGTGCGTACCGAGAGTGTGCTGCTGAACGCAAAGTATTTTGATATGTCGACATCGGAGTCGCCACAGTTTACAGGGCGCGCAGTGGCGGCACTGGCGGCTGACCCCAACATCATGCAGAAATCGGGGCAAGTGCTGGTCGTCGCTAAACTGGCACAGGAATATGATTTTGACGATGTGGATGGCACGCGCCCGAAGGCGATTTAGCAGCAATGAGCAACGAGCAATGAGCGATGAGTTCAAAGAGGAAGCGTAAGCGCTTGTCTGAAAATTCAAGTTCGAACCGCAAAGGCGCAAAGGTCCCAAAGGGGAAGGAGAATTAAATTATTATCTGACGTTACGCACCCTGAACTTGTGAACAAGGGGTTTAAACCCCTTGTTCGAGCTAAGCCTGCGTAACGTC
>CALMZT010000325.1 GCA_937870805.1 uncultured Chloroflexota bacterium | reverse complement strand
ACTTTCTTTAGAAGATATTGCAGAAAAAGCCGGAGTTTCGCGGTCAACCGTGTCACGGGTGATTAATAATGACCCCAACGTCAAGGAAAAGACCCGCGAGCATGTGCTGCGCGTGATCGAGGAAGAACGCTTTAATCCCAACATCGTCGCGCGTATGCTGGTCACGGGGCGCACCAACGTGATGGGCGTCGTCGTGCCGCACGAATTTCAGGTCTTCTTCAATGACCCGTATTACTTCCCTGCCCTGCTGGAAGGGGTAGACAGCGCTGCCAAAAAGCGGGATTACGCCATGCTGGTGTGGCTGCGGCAGTCTGGCGAAGACGAAGAAATCTTTTACCGGCGCATCCTGCAAAATGGCTTGATGGATGGCGTGCTCATTGCCTCTGCCAGCATCAACAATTCACTCGTCTCTCATTTGCATGAGCTTGGAATTCCCATAGCGACAGTTGAACGTCCCGGCGCGCTGGATGATAAGGTGAGCTACGTCACCATCGACAATATCGAAGCTGCCCGCAACGCCGTAACGCATCTCATTCGTCAAGGTCGGCGGCGTATCGGGATTGTCACAGGCGCGCTGGACAACATGGACGGTAAGGAACGCCTTATTGGTTATCAGCAGGCGCTCAAAGAGGCAAAAATGCCCTATGACCCTGCGCTCGTCGTGACAGGAGATTTCCAGCGCAAACTTGCTTACGAAACCACGAAAACGCTGCTGTCACAACAGGTCGACGCGATCTTTGCGTGCAGTGACAGCATGGCGCAAGGCGTCTACGATGCCCTCAGCGAAGCGAAGCTCCATATTCCGGGAGACATTGCCGTCGTCGGTTTTGACGATGTGCAGACGGCGATGAGCCTGAAACCTGCGCTCACCACTGTACGCCAGCCGCTGCGTGAAAAAGGCGAGATTGCCACTAACATTCTACTTGATACTATCGAAGGCAAAATCCAGTCACCGCAGCACGTTTTGTTACCTTCCACGCTGGTGATACGCCAGTCGTGTGGGGCTGTTGTAAGCCCTCGATGAAAGGTGTGTCAGGATTATCACATGATAGTCATCTTTTCTTCGAGACTGCAAGTCATTTACGCGGGACGACACGTTGGTCGTCCCCTACGAAGGTGAATAGGATGTTGCTTTTGCGCTGTTTTTGGGAGCGTTTCCAAAACTTGGAGGATGACTCTTCACAAGGGTAGGTATTTTAGGGATTCGTGTGGTTGCGCCGCCAGGGGTTCAAAACCCCTAGCTACCGGGGAAAACGGTAAGCCCACTAAACTCGACTTTATCCATTCCTGAGCAGGACGGGTCATGAGGGGTCGGACAAGGGGTTTAAACCCCTTGTTCAGAAATGTAGAGATCGCTTATGACCCACTCCCGCCTTACGAAAACGTAATTGGATAAAGTCGAGCTAAAGGGGCTAGAAAGACGTTTACGGTTTCACGACATTCGCAAGCATTGAATTGCAGAACCCTTAAAACCTACGCATGTAAAGGGGATGACTCTAAGATTGTCGATCAACCTGTTACCTTCCACGCTGGCGATATGCTAGTTGTGTAGGATTGTGGTAAAGCACTAGACCAAGGAGGTATGCTGGCGTTAGCAGTCAATTTACACCGCTTTTCAGTTGTCTATGGATTCACTTTTCGAATAGCTATGAAAGGTTACTGCACCATGTTTAAGAAATTAGGAATTGGTCTTGTTCTTTTTGCGCTGCTTTTGGGAGCGTTCTCAACTGTCCACGCGCAAACGACTCTACGGGTTCTCATCCACCAGAACCCGCCGATGGTCGAGTTTATGAATCAATTTAACGCCGATTTCATGGCTGAGTATCCAGAAATCACTGTGGATATGACCGTCGTGAACGCCAATGAACTCGCCGCAGTTACGCAGACACGCCTGACGGCTGGTGACATTGATGTCATCGATCTCTTTGGTTTTGCCAACAGCGCGCAGCCTTACATGACCGATGTGACTCCGCCGAGTTGGCAAGCGTTGATTGAAGCAGGTTTATTGATGGATCTGACCGATCAGCCATTCGTACAGAATTACGATCCACAGGCAATCGCGGACTCCGGCACCTATGACGGGCGCGTCTATGAGATCAACCTGGGGCGCGTGATCTACAGCGGTATCTTCTACAACAAAGACCTGTTCGCTGCCAATAACGTGGAAGTGCCCACGACCTGGGATGAACTGGTGGCGGCTTGCGCGACCTTCAATGCGGCGGACATTCCCTGCATGACGGCAGGCGGCGCAGATGGTTGGCCCATTTTCGTCGGCGCATACGGACTTCTTGGTTCGATGTATCCCGATCAAGCGGCGCTTGTTGAAGGTCTGTGGACTGGTACCATCACCTACAATGACGAACAGTCTCTTGAAATGTGGCGCAGAATGCAGATTTATGCCCGCGATATGATGGAACCGGGCGCAAGCGGTATTGCAGGCGATGCGGCTCCGGGACGCTTTGCTTCTGGCGCTGTTGCGATGTACCCGATTGGTACGTGGGCTGCTGCCGCTATCGAGGACGCTGAGCCTGAATTTGAATGGGGTTATATTCCGTTCCCCGGCAGTGATAATGCAGAAGATAATCAGTATATGTTTGGCAAGTACGATCAGGGCTGGGCGATTGCGGCGAACACCCCCAATGCCGAAGCTGCCCTGCTGTACCTGTCGGAATTCTCTGAGCCGGAGAACTATCAGGCATTCGTGAACGCTGTAGGCTTTATCCCCACCCAACCGACTGCCACCCTGGATACGCAGATTGGACAGGAAGTCGCACCCTATCTCGAAAACTTCCGTGTCGGCTTTGAGCAGTATTGGGTCGCACCGACGGGCGCTGGACAGTGGGCGCTGCCCTGGGCTTCGTTCTTCGCACCGTTCAACGAATGGGAAGATCCTCAGGCGCTGGCTGACCAAGCACAAGCAGACCTGCAAGCCGGACTCGACGCCGTTGCCGCCGAAGCTACAGCCGCCCCGTAATGGGCACTGAATCAGTTTTGCTTGAGGAATGGAGGGCGCAACATGTTGCGCCCCTACACAAAATCAGGCGCTGAAATTCCTTATCCAGAACTGACATTAAGTTTTTTCGCGGGACGACACATTGGTCGTCCCCTACGATAGCGAATTTTGAAATAAGTTCTATGCATTTGCCCTCACTCCAAACTTCTTACCCTAAGCGGGCAAGGGGGTGAGGGCAATCGAATAATTTTCATTGTAGTGGCTATAATTTATAGGACTTACGCCGTTGACGGGCGCACACGCAGGTGCGCCCCTACGAACGACGCAGAAATTTGACCTCAACTGCGTA
>CALMZT010000324.1 GCA_937870805.1 uncultured Chloroflexota bacterium | reverse complement strand
ATCACGATCGTCGACACCGCGGTCGGCCCGACGCTCTCGCCGCTCGTCGGCGACGACCCGTTCACGCTCGCGGTCACGCGCGAGGTCGGCAGCGTCCGCGGCATCTTCGACATCGACAACGCGAACCTGCTCGAGGGCTTCCGCACCGTCAGCGTCACGCGCGACGTCGTCCTCTTCCAGTTCTTCGGCTTCATCTTCAGGGATGGGACCCATGTAACCGACGATATGCGCCGTGAGCGCGCCGCTGGGGTATTCGCGTACCGACGCCTCTTGTACATCGACGCCCGGCAGTGACTGGCTTTCTTCGAGGATTTGCAGAGCCACATGATATTCCACATCTTGCGCGATGACGACAGGGCGATATGGAGCGATACCTGCGCCCTCTGCTACCATCTGTTCGATGCTGCGCACCTCACGTCCTGATGCGCGCGCAATTTCAATAGTCGGCGGCACCTCGACCAGTGCCGAGAGACGATTGAAAATGTCGAGTTCTGCCGTTTCATCATCCGGCAGCGCCGCCGGAATGATGGTCACATTATAGGCAGGCACATTGCGCGCCAGATAGTTGCCGTTACGGTCAAAAATTGCGCCACGCGCCGCCGGAAGAGGCAGTGCGCTCAGGCGGTTCTCATCAGCTTGACCTTGCCATTCAGGTCCTTCAATGATCTGAATCTGGTACATGCGAACTGCAAACAGCACGAAGACCGCGAACATCACCCCCTGAAAGAAGGTGAGCCGCCAGCCCTGAAATGGAGTCATTTTGTTTCGCATACAGCGTTACCTTTGTAGGGCGAAGCGCTAATCGTGCTGTCGCCGCTACATATTTAACGATTTGTCGGCGTGAAAAATGGTTTTACACCACTCAACCGCTTTTGTATCCGGCGCATTATAAAGTACACGGGCCAGATGAGAACGAAATTATAAACGATTGTGGGTGCAACAACATAACTAAGGTCGAACGGCAGCACGATACTAAAGCCTGTGAGTGCCAGAATCACGATCACCACAAACTGCTGAAACGCCGAACCGAGCAGGACAATCGCCGCAAGCAGCAGGAAGCCTACGCGGTACACCTGGCGGTTCAAGCCGCTGATGATGAACACGATCATCACCATTCCTACCGCCGAAGTCCCCAGTGGCGCAGCGGATAGCAAATCTTGCATGATACCGCCGACCAGCGCCCAAATGATGCCTTCGTCCAGTGGAGAGTTAACCGCCCATGACAAGACCATCAGAAACACCAGGTCGGGTCCCCCGCCGCCGAAGCGGATCTGTGGCACAAAGGTTGCTTGCAGTGCCGCCGCAATCGCCAGTAAAGGGATGCTGATGAAACCGCCCACCGCTAACTCCCCGGCGTCGTAGGATTCTCAGGCTGCTGGAAAATAGAAATGTCAACGGGCTGGAAGTCGGTAATCACCAGCACGAATTCCAGTGTATCAAAGTTCACCAGGCTGCGCACTTCTGCCTCCTGGTCGAGATCGGTACGTGTCACATTCACCACCTGCCCGATGACAATATCCGGCGGGAAATTGCCGCCCAACCCTGACGTAATGATGAGATCGCCTTCTTCGACTTGGGCATTAAGTGGAATAAATCTGACAAGCAGGCTGCCGGAAAGCTGTCCCCACACGCTGCCTTCCGCGCGCGAGGTTTGCAGGCGCGCACTCACACGGCTGGATTGATCGGTAATCAGCAGCACTTGCGCGGCATTGGCGCTGACCTGCACGATGCGTCCTACCAACCCCTGCCCCGTAACCACAGGCATCCCAACGGCGCCGCCATCACGCACGCCGCGATTAATAATGATCGTGCGCAAGAAGGCATTTTGATCGACGGCAATCACATCGGCAGTAATCGTTTCAACGTCGGCTGTCGAGGTCGTGTAATTCAGCAGTTCGGTGAGCCGCCGATAATCGCTGGAAAGTTCGCGTAGTTCTGCCAATTCCTGTTGAAACTGAGCGATGGTTTCTTCCAATTGAGCGTTGCGTTCCTGAAGATATTGGAGTTCTGCGAGATCGGTCACGCCACCTGTGAGGCTGAGTGCGAGGCGATTGAAGACACCTGAAAGCCATTGTAACGGAACAGCGGCAACGCCCTCAACAGGCGCGAGAACACCGCTGGCGCTGAAAAAGATCAGCCCACCGCAAATGAACATACTCAAGATGAATAAAAACCAGCGATTAGAAGCCCAATTCCGTCGCATAAGCTATACCCCGCAGCCGATTTTGTGCGCGGCATTATAGCAGATTAGGGGCTAGCGGTTAGCAGTTAGTTATTCATAAGCCGAAGGGAAGTATAAACTAGCCTGAAAGTGTTGTGAATTCCAGGCAGGTTTTTCATGACTAAAAGCTAAAGACTAAAGGCTAAAGACTATTCTCTAATGCTGCGTGCTGCCACGTTCAGTACCGACGAGCAAGCGCCGCAGGTTGTTATAGTCTTCCAGCACACGCCCCGCACCGCGCGCCACGCAGGTCAGCGGGTCATCGGCAACATACGCACGAATGTTGACTTCTTCGGTTACGCGCTGCGCGATTCCTTGCAGCAGCGCGCCACCTCCCGCGATGCAAATCCCGCTTTCCATCAAATCCGCCACCAGTTCGGGAGGAGTATCATCCAGCGCGTCTTTCACAGTATCCACGATGATATTGACTGAACCGCTGACAGCTTCGCGGATTTCAATCGAACTCACTTCAACCGTTGCCGGGAGTCCACTCATCAGGTTGCGCCCTTTAACGTTAAAGGTGCGCTCCTGGGGGAGGGGGAAAGCAGAACCAACTTCCACCTTAAGCCGTTCAGCAGCGGGTTCACCGATGAGCAAATTGTGCTTGTTACGCATGTAGCGCACAACGTCTTCGTCTAATTCATCGCCCGCCACACGAATCGAACGGCTGATAACGATGCCACCAAGCGAGAAGATGGCGACTTCGGTGGTGCCGCCGCCGATGTCGATGACCATACTGCCGCGCGTTTCCTGCACAGGCAGCCCTGCGCCAATTGCGGCTGCGACAGGTTCTTCAATCAAGTAGGCTTCGCGCGCGCCTGCCTGCATCGCCGCATCGTATACCGCACGCTTTTCAACTTCTGTCACGCCGCTGGGAATGCCGACCACAACTCGCGGGCGTGGGATAGGCACCCAGGTTTGCTCGTGGGCTTTGTGAATCAAATAATCAAGCATCGCGGCAGTGATTTCAAATTCGCTAATCACCCCGTCACGTACAGGGCGCACAATCACAATGTCGCGCGGATTTTTCCCCCACATCTCTTTAGCACGCGCGCCGACCTCAATAGGACGGCGTGTTTTACGCTCGACGGCAACAAACGACGGCTCGTTAATCACGATGCCTTTGCCGCGCACGTAGACCAGCGTGTTCGCTGTGCCAAGATCAATACCGATGTCGAGGGAGAATAATCCGAAAAAGTAATCTAAAGGGCTAAGCACGCGCCCCTCCTAAGGATGGGAATCACAAACGCCGAATTATAGCATAACCCAAACGTCCGCAAGCGTTATAATTATGAACGAGGTGGAATTTTGTTACAAATTGTTCTGAATACCATTCGCAAACATAACCTTATTCCAGCAGGCAGCACCGTCGTCGTCGGTGTATCGGGCGGCGCGGATTCGCTGGCGCTGCTGCATATTTTATACACGCTGCGCGAACAATTAGATTACAAACTGCATGTTGCCACGCTCGATCATGGCTTGCGCGGCGAGGCAAGCGCCGAAGATGTGCGCTTCGTCGTAGACATTTGCCAACAGTGGGGGATTCCCGTTACAACGCAGAAACGTGATGTTCCATCATTCGCTGCGGAAAACAGGCTAAGCATTGAAGCGGCAGCACGCGGGGTTCGTTACAACTTTTTTGGAGGCGTTGCGCTTCGTGAAAAGGCTCATCTTATTGCCACTGCCCATCATGCCGATGACCAAGCCGAGACTGTGCTCATGCGTGTTATTCGAGGAGCAGGAATGCAAGGAATTCAGGCGATGACGCTCAAAGCCCGACTAAACCCCGGCATGGATATAAGTCTCATTCGTCCGTTATTGCACGTAACGCGCGCGCAAATTGAGCAGTATTGTAAAGATCATAATATAGAACGTCGCCATGATGCCACAAATGACGATACGGCTTATACACGCAATTATATTCGCCATGAAATCCTTCCACGATTGCAAAAGGTCAATCCAGAAATTTTAGAAGCCTTGAACCGTCTAGCGAATATTGCAGCAGTGGAGAACGACTATATTGAGCACCAAATGGATGCAAATGAAGTTCTTGGTCATTCCAGAGAAAACTATATCATCTTTCGTCGTGCTCCTTTTCAAAGGCTGCATCCAGCTTTACAACGTCGATGGATTCATTATGCAGCTACGGAACTTAGACGCGCGGAGAATTTATCACATGAGCGTATCCTCGCTGCTGTCGAACTTGCGCAAACGGGACAGGTGGGCGCAGTGGCGGAACTGCCGAACGGTTTACAACTGCGTGTTGATTACCAGCACATCATCATCGAAGACCGTGATGCGCCGTACATCGCTCCAGTCGATAGCCTGATTGAAAAAGGTAGTGAATTCACTGTTTCTATTCCTGGTAGCCTTGATATTCCTCAATACAACTGGAAGTTGATTACCTTGCTCTCCGCTGAAGCCTT
>CALMZT010000323.1 GCA_937870805.1 uncultured Chloroflexota bacterium | reverse complement strand
GAAGGGGACGTCCGGGGAAAGATCCGCGCGAAGGTTGGCCTGTGTGGGAAGGGGTGAGGGATCATCAAACCAACGGGGAATGTAGGGGGGGCTGTTGGTCTGTGCGTTACTCCACAGACTGAGGGCTTTGCGTCCACCAAAAACCAGTCCCACCACGACCAGCGGGGCGATGACCAGCAAAAGTGCCAAACGTGAGCGTATTTTCATAAGTTTTCGATATTGCATCTTTCAAAACAGGGCTATAATAGGACGGCAGGAGAGAGTTTACCACAGTGACTCTCGCATGGAATTTTCGCAGACAAAGGGAAACTGGTACAATAAGGGGTGGGAGAACGACACATCATGTCTGAGGAAATCCAAAAAACACTCGCAGAAGAAATCGCTGAGATCCTCGGCGAAAAACAAGTCCTCGCGCGTAAGCAAATTCAAAGTATTGTTGAGCGTTACGGCGAAGAGGGCGCGCGTGCGCTGTTAGAGGAAACCCTCGAAATTGAAGCCAACGGCGGGCTGATGACCAACAGCGGCACCCGTCGGCGTACCATTGGCGGCGTTTTCTTCTATCTTGCCATTCAACGAACAGAACCGCTGCAACGCTATCAGATTCGCCAGGGTTTCTTACGCAAGAACATGATGAAGACGGGCGAACTGAAGCCGTCGGTGCCACGCCGCTTTAAGTGGCAGCCGAAAAAACTTGAAGAACTGCTTGAGCGATCAGGGGAGGTAATTGCTGTGAAGATTGTTTTAACGGGGCGTCCGGGACGTATTCAACACTACAAAGAAATGATCGTGACCACGATGAAGGGTACGGGCATCCCTAACCAGTTCCCGCGCGGTGTGCCTGCGCCGCCCAGTACGCCCACCGACTACATTGTCTATATTTCGTCCCGCCAGTGGAAAAAAGTATCTGAGGCGATCAAAAACCCCGAAGATGCGCTCATTATCGAAGGCTACTGCGCTTATGATGGCGAAGCCAAAGCGATTGGTGTCTACACGACATCTGTCACGACACGCCTGCTGCGTATTGCCCTGAAAGAAAAGCAGAAAGCTGACGCTGCCGAGCGTATGGACGGAGAGGAAGATGGCACGGGAGAGGAAGAAGTGCAAGCCGCTGTCCCTGCGCCAAAAGCCGCTGCGCCAAAGCGGGCTTCGGCGCAAAAAGCTAATGCCGCGCCCACACCGCGCCAGGTCGAACACGCCGCACCTGCCGCGCCTGCCGCACCCACAATATCACGCGACGACGCAACGGCGATGCTGAAGCAGTTGTACAAAGCAGAAGATGAAGCGCGCGAAAGTATGGAAGAGATCAAAGCGCTGCCGCCCAGCGAACAAACCGGGTTGGGTGAAGCGCTGCGTGAACTTCAGCGCATCAAGAACGAGATCAAAGCGATTAAGCAGCAGTTCCCCGGACTCTAACTCATAGAAGTTACGCGGTTGGGTTCACGAACAAGGGGTTTAAACCCCTTGTTCAAGCACAAATCGCAGTTCAACTGCGTAACATCAGTAACGAACTCACCTTACGCAGTGTACTGCTCCGGTTCAAAACCCAGAGCTAGTAGAGATTGGTAAACCTCTGAAGAGGTTGAAAAATCGCAGCACTTAACCCGTTCACGGGTTTGCAACGCGCATAGCGGGCAGCCAGAGTCCACAACAGTGAACGGATGCGTAAGATGAGTTAGGTATCGTCAATTCGCCCAGCCGTTTTGCCGCAGCCAGCTTTCGAGGTTCAACATCTGCGGGCGCGCCTCACGCAGCGTCGGAATATCTGCGCCATAGCCTACGTCGTTAAACCACTTAAGAACCTGTCTGATAATTCGAGATGTAATATGGAATGCTGTAAAAACTCAGTTCTTCTTCTCTCTATTTTCTCGGTGTTCTCGGCGGCTCGGTGGTTCAATTTCTCTTTCTTCCCTTTGCGACCTTTGCGCCTTTGCGGTTAGAAATTGAATTTTCAGATGGGTTCTAATCATCAGGTACATCTCATCACCGAACGACTTCAGGGAGTCAACGGGCAGTTCGTTGAAGCGCACTGAACGCCCGATCACCTGCGTCAGTGTTTCGACAGTCTCCGGCATCGTCAATGCATCGCCTGCAAGTTCGATGGCTTGACCGATGTAGGTTTCTGGATGCTCAAACGCCAGCGCCGCGAATGCGCCGATGTCGTCAGCGGCAATCATTTGCAGCTTGATGTGCGGCTGCAATGCCCACGTGATCTGTCCCTCATCCATCACCGACTGGCGGAACATGAAGTTGAAATTCTCCATGAAGAATACCGGGCGCAAGATCGTCGCAGGCAAACCCAGCGTGCGAATGTGTTCCTCGATATTCCATTTGCTGTCGAAGTGCGGAATCCCGGTTTGCTTGTCCGCGCCGCCGACAGAGGTGTAGACAAAGTGCTGCACGCCCGCTGCCTGCGCCGCGTCGGCAAAGGCTTTACCCTGCTGTTCTTCAACCGCCGAGCCGTGCCCGAACCATGTTTGTACACTGAACGCGCCGTAAACGCCTTCCAAAGCGGCATCCAGCGACGCGCGGTCATCGAAATCGCCAACGACAATCTCAGCGCCTTGCTCTGCTAATGCTTGCGCCGAAGGCTTGCCAGTGTCGCGTACCAGCGCCCGCACGCGCCAGCCATTCGCCAGCAGATGCCGTGCCGTCGCGCCGCCTTGATTGCCATTCGCGCCACTCACCAGAATGATCTTATCCTGCTTATTCATGCTCATTTCCTTTGACTTATGTACGAGTTTTTTGCATGGGACGACACGTTGGTCGTCCCCTACGGCTGCGAATTTTGAAATGGTTACTACTGTATTTTCATGCCAGGGCAGGGGGCACAGTCGCTTCATAACCGCGCCCGCTTTCCGAAATAACTACTGGTCATTTCAAATTCGTTTTACACGGGACGACACGTTGGTCGTCCCCTACGGCTGGCGATTTTGAAATGAATTCTAATCACTGAAAACTGTCATACTGATTACGCCCGCACCCTTGCAGATAGTACGCCCACAATCGACGCCGCTGTCACGATGTGCATCAAGCTCAACGCCAGCTTGCCGGCTGTGGTGATCGGCAGCGCGAAGGGACCCCCGAACGAGAGCAGGGTGAACACCACCGAAATCACGATGAATACGGTGAACGGACGCCGTGTGAAACGTCCCAGCGCCCACAGCAGTCCAGTACCCACGAATGCCGGAATGACTGACGACCCAATGACCATGACGATGTTGATGGGAGCAAGTTCGTTGGTCATGGGATTAGGCGCAAGCAGCTCGATGTTCAGCACGCCGGTAGCGATGAAAAAGAGGATAGAGTTCAACACCGCGACGATGAGGGCGGCGATCACGGCAGAGGAAAGCAGACGGTTATTCGCCACTGCTTCCGAAGGGGCATAATTTGCGGTCTGTGCAGCCATTTCAAGTCTCCTTTTTATTAGCCAGCTAAGTATTTAGCCTAAAAATAACCTCGCCAGAAAAAGCGAGGACGCCTTAAAAACTATTGAATCGGCTGCGCTCAATTCAAGCAGTAAAGCCTATTGCAGCCTCACGAAGCCAGATTGCGGCTCAGCGTTTCAGCGAAAACTATTTCTCCAGGTTATTCTGCACTTGCAGCAGCAGGCGGCGCAGAAGTGCTTGTTCGATCTCAGACAATCCACCAATCGTCGCTGCCTCTAGTTCTTCCCAAATCTGCTGTACGGGCGCTTGCAGTTCTCGTCCCTGCGGCGTCAGGTATACACGGGTAATTCGAGCATCATCGGCATCCTGTCGCCGTTCCACAAACCCGGCACGCTCCAAACGCTGAAGCGTTTTCGTCACCGTCGGCGGTTCCACGCACAAGTTCTCCACAAGATGCGACTGTGTAACCCCTTCTTCAGCCCACAACTGGAAGAGAATCATCTCCTGTCCGGGATAAAGACCAAGTTCGCCTAAAGCAATCTCCGCACGACGGCGGTGCGCTTTGCTGATCTGGATTAGTGAATAGCTAATGCACTCTTGTGGATTGTGCAAAATCATCCATTCATTTACTTAGATGGCTAAATAATATCACACTTTAAAAAAGGTTGTCAAGAGGGTCGTCGCTAGAGAAATGAAACTTGCTGCCATCGCATTTCACTGACGCTGCGCTACAACTTTTTCGAGCATTTCTTGCAGGTCTTTTAAGGCGGGCAGCGGTTTATACAGCAGCAGATCAGCGCCTGACTTTTGTTTGTACAATTTTTCTTCTTTTGGAGACAGCTTATACGCCGTCATCAGGACAATGCCCATCGACTCCAGGTAAGGGCTTTGCCGCAGCCGTGCGCCGACCTCTACACCGTTGATCTGTCCCGGAAGGCGAATGTCCAGCAGCACAAGTTGGGGAAGGTCTCCCTGTACACGTCCTTCATCGACGTGATCGATCCAGGCGAGAGCATCTTCGCCGTTGACAAAGGCTAAGCCTTCAAATCCCCACCATTCATACATTGCCAATACCATTTCGTAGAGATCGGGTTCATCCTCAACAACCATCCAGGTGGTCATGACATTATCTCCAAATCGCTGCGGCTTTCCAACAGTTGCTTCTCCCTTAGTATACGCAATTTGTAGGGGATAACACAAAAAGAAAATCTTCATTCATTTATTTCAATAGGTTCGCATTGCGGGGTTACAGCCAAGCTTGTACCGAACAATGGCAGCGAACAGATGGAAACGCCCTCAAGCACGAATCAAAACGCATCCTCATCCTCACATCCGATACGGCTTTTAGGCAGCGTAGCACTGGAAAAATCTCACCAATCATTGATAATTTGACCCTTGTGGACCCTGATCTATTTCGGTAAAATACTAATTAGGTAAACACCGAAAGAGAGAAACATGATGGGACAAGAGGAATTTGAAACACTCTTAAACTTCTTCAAGGCGCTCGGCAACGAAAGCCGCTTGAAGATCATGGGTATTCTGGCAAACCGCGAATGCACGGTCAGCGAACTGGCGGCGATGCTCGACCTGAAAGAGCCAACCGTTTCGCAGCACTTGAATATGTTGAAAGAGTCGGGCTTGGTCGAGATGCGCCCCGATGGCAATCACCGCTACTACTCGTTCAACGTTAAAGGGCTGCACAGTATGAATAAAGACCTGTTCAGCCGCGAACAGATGGCAGCGTTGGTGCAGCCGTTTGAAGAGGTCGGCGATGCCTGGGAACGCAAGGTGCTGAAAACCTACTTCGATGGTGACACACTGGTACAGTTCCCCACATCGGACAAGAAGTGGCGAGTCGTCATCAAATGGCTGGCGCAGCAGTTCGAGGAAGGCGTGCAGTACACCGAGAAACAGGTCAACGAAATCCTGACGCGCTTCAATCCCGATTACGCAACACTGCGGCGTGGGTTGGTGGAATGTCACTTGATGGAGCGCGAGAAGGGTGTGTACTGGAAAGTCGCAAACCCTGTCACAACTCCATCCGAAGATTAACGCATTCCCCTTTGTCCAACTGGATAGAGGGGAATTCATGAATATTTCGTTTCTCCCACGCGAGACGGTTCTCAAGAGCTTATGGCTTTTCGGGTGCCCTCTGATGTTATAATAAGTAACATCAGGTAACATAGATCCCTGTATACCCCTCGACTACATTTGAAACAGGAACATAATGCTCGAAACGCTCCGCCGCTTGTTGAAGCCGCCCCTCTTTGACGACGACGAAAAGACCGCTGCCGCGCAAATGCTGCACTGGATTCTCATCGTTCTCACGCTCACCGAAGCGTTCGGCGTCATGGTTTTGCTGGCTGTTCTACCGAGGCGTGCGGCATTTTTGATTGCTGCTATGGTCCTGAATATTGTCGCGTTTTACCTGCTGCGACGCGGCAACGTGCGTACAGCCAGCATGGTGTTCATTAACCTCATGTGGTTTGTCGTGACACTCAGCGCCCTCAGCGCCAATGGGGTTTTCACAACCAGCGTCAGCCTTTACGCTGTGCTGATTATTCTGGCGGCAATTCTCACGCAGGAACGCATCGCCTTAGGCTTGGCGCTGCTCAGCATCGTCTCTGTAACGCTGATGGTCTACGGACATCGCTCCGGCTACCTCGCGATACCCGATGGCTTGATGTTGACACCAGAGTCGGCACTGTCCGTTTACGTCACGCTTTTTGCGGTGTCGGGCACACTGGTATACCTCACCGCACGACGTATCCGCGCCGCCTTTGAGCGTATTCGCCACAGCGAACAAGTCTTAGCTGAGCGCAACCGCGAACTGGAACAACAAATCACAGAACGCCAGCAAATTGAAACCGAGCGTGATCGCTTCTTTGAGCTTTCAGTAGACATGCTGGCGATTGCCAGTTTTGATGGCTATTTCCGGCGTTTGAATCCGGCGTTTGGGAAGACATTAGGCTACAGCAATGATGAACTGATGGCTGCCCCTTTCATCGACTTCGTGCATCCCGACGATGTGGAAAAAACGCACCAGGAATTTGCTAACATAATCGACGGTGGCGCGGCGTATGATTTTGAGAATCGCTATCGCTGCAAAGACGGCGGCTACAAGTGGCTGGCGTGGAGCAGTATCCCACAAAGCGGCTCGGTGTATGCTGTCGCCAGAGACATCACTGAACGCAAGCAGACTGAAGAGGACTTACGTGCCAGCGCCGAACGCTACCGATTATTGTTTGATAACACGGGCGTCCCCACAGCGATTTATAATGGGGATGGCGCTGTCCTGCTGATTAATGAGCCAGCTGCCCGCATTGTCAAGCGCGAGGCAAAAGACTTGCTCGGTAAACAACTCACCGAGATTTTGCCGCCCGATGACGGTAAAGACCTGCTGCGACGAGTTCAGCACGCCATTGAAACAGGCGAAGATCATACGCAGGAAGATTGGCTCACGATTGACGACCAGACGATGTGGTTTTTAACGCACATCCAACCGCTGAGGGACACGCAGGGAAACCTGTTTGCGGCACAGGTGATCGCGCACGATATTACCGTCCAGAAGCAGCACGAAGTAGAGCGGCGGGAGCTAGCCGTCGAGAAAGAAAAATCGTCGTTCCTAGGCGAATTCCTTGCCAACATCACTCACGACCTTAAAACTCCACTCACGATCATCAACACCAGCCTCTATTTGCTCGAACGTATCGACGACCCCAAACGACAGCGCGACAAAATCCAGCAAATCAACGAACAGGTGGAACTGCTGGAAAAGTTCATTCAGGACATTTTGATGGTGTCGCGCCTCGAACATTTGCCCGCGCTCAACCGTGAAGTGCTCAATGTCAACACACTGCTTTCAGACATCACGGCGAAGCTGCGAGCCAAAATCGAGAAGAAGCAGATTGTGATGAACCTCGACCTGACGAGCGATCACCTTAACGTGCTGGCAGACTATGACCAACTGCAACGCGCCTTCACCAATCTGATCGAAAACGCGCTGAACTATACCCCCAACAACGGGCATGTGGATGTGCGGACACGGCTGCACGACGGCACGGTCATCGTTGAAGTCATGGACACGGGCATCGGCATCGACGAGCAAGACCTGCCGCACATCTTTGACCGTTTCTATCGCTCAGACAAAGCGCGTTCAATGGAGCAGGGGGGTACAGGCTTGGGCTTAGCCATCGTCAAAAAGGTGCTCGATATGCACGACTGCGTGATTAATGTATCCAGCGTGCTCGAAAAAGGCACCACGTTTCACGTCGAAATCCCCGCACAGCAGGAAGCCTCCGTAAGTTAACCCTATCTTCATTGCTTTTCACCTGATGCATGGGTACAAGCGTCGCCAGGGGTTCATGCAGTTTAACTACCCAATGCGGGTAGCCCGCCAGAGACTGAAGTCTCCGGCTGCCGCAGTGCCACGTCCACTGAAGTGGACAGAAAAAGGCTTTTCAGGTCAGGATTTCTATTTCTATTCATGTATTAAAGAGTATAAAACTCCTGTCTAATCGGGAAAATGGCAAGCTCGCTGAAGGGTTTTTAAAGACCATAACGGCTCAAAAGTTTCATGAGAATTGAACTTTTGCGCAGAACCCTCAAAAAACACACCCATCTTCGTATTCATCCTACGCGCCAATCCATTCATTGAAGGAACATTTGCCACAGCGCATTCAAACCCTACGATTTTTTTATTTGGCTGATGGCGAGGCTGCTACAGCCATTGAACGGCTATCGGTGGCGGATGGTGAGGCTGTAGCCGCCAGGGTGTGCGCAGTGTGCATAGCGATGGCGGCGGTTTGGCTGCTGCGTTCTGCCACCATGATAGGGGTAGCGTAGTCATCATACCTCACCTTACGCAGTTTACTGCTCTGGGTTTTGAACCCAGAGCTAGCATAGAATGAGTAAACCTCTGAAGAGGTTGAAAAACCGCCGCGCCCAACCCGTTCACGGGTTTCCAAAGCCCATAGCTGGCAACCAGCGTCCGCAGCGGCGAACGTTTTGCGTAAGGTGAGATCATGAACAAAAGCTCATTAACGGCAATGAAAATTTGAACCGCAAAGGACGCAAAGAAGTTCATTTTCAGAATAATACAAAGGGATGGGCATTTGAGTTCCTTTTGACACTTTAATGCGTGGTGTAATGTAAGAGACAAATTCAAATTGGAAAATTGACGTTAAAAGTGGAACCTTAAACGTCAAAAATGGAACGTTAAAGGCTTAAAGTGGAACGTTAAAAGCCAACACTGGTACGTTAAAAGCTACAAGTGGAACGCTGAAAACATGGGGTTCCTTCGTCACACAGTGATGACTACCTTTCCTCTAGCGCGTCCTGTTTCAAGATACCTGATCGCTTCAGCCGTCTCCCTTAATGGGTAAGATTTGTCGATGACAGGGACGACTTTGCCGGCTTCAAGCAGCCCTTTCAGGAAAGCCAAATCCTTTTGCTTTGGTTTCATTGTTGGCATGAGACCGACTCGCTTACCTCCAGCCTTCGACCTGCGCGGTCCAAGGATCATGTGTTCGAACAACAGTCGCAGGTTGGTGAAGCCAGCAATGACGCAAACCCCCTGGGGTTTTAGGGCGCGCTTGTAGTCAGTAATGGTACGATTGCCTACAGCACAATAAATCAGGTCATATTGCTGCCCATTGTTGGTGAAGTCTTCTCGCGTGTAATCAATGACATGGGCTGCGCCTATCGAGCGCACCATGTCCAAATTCCGCGTGCTGCACACGCCAGTGACTTCAGCCCCGAAGGATTTGGCAATCTGCACAGCAAACGTCCCTACGCCGCCGGATGCTCCATTAATCAGAACCTTTTGCCCAGCTTGTATCTTTCCTGTATCGCGCAGACCCTGCAAAGCAGTGAGTGCCGCTAAAGGGACGGCTGCGGCCTGCTCGAATGTCAGGTTGGCAGGTTTCAACACCAATGCCTCTTCCCTGGCACATATGTACTCGGCAAAACTGCTCATCGCATTGAGGGACATGCACCCAAAGACATCATCACCCACTTGAAACTGCGTTACGGTGCTGCCAACCGCTTCAACGCGCCCCGCTACATCAGCGCCAAGCCGAGGGTTTTTAGGTTTGAAAAATCCGTTGACTAAGCGGGCTAAGAACGGTGAGGCTCGCATGGTATGCCAGTCGGCTGGATTTGCGGACGCCGCGTGAATCTTCACCAGGACTTCATTGTCCTTAGGCGTTGGTTTTTCGACATCTTTGAATTCAAGAACGTCCGGTGATCCGTATTTTGTGTAGACAATTGCTTTCATAGGCTGTTCCCCTAAGACTACTTTTATTTCGCGTATTTGCACTAGAGTTGTATACGGTGTAAACCATCAGCGAGTTGCACCCTGTCCACTCTAAAGCTGGTTTCTGCCCTCACGGTCACGGCAAAGCTCTCATCGCCGTATCCATGACGACAGTCATCATTTTCCACTTTTAACGCATTGCTCGTTGCTTTTGACACCCTTAACCAAACCGTCCATTAATTTTCTTAGATTCCTCTGCTACAATAAATTCTGTATTTCACAATCCTCAGAGTTACGAAAGCACTAAGTCAATGACGCAATTGAGAGAAGACATCCGCAACATCGCGATCATCGCGCATGTCGATCACGGCAAGACGACGCTGGTCGATGGAATGCTCAAACAGTCGAAGGTGTTCCGCGACAAAGAAGTCGTCGCAGACCGTGTACTGGATTCCAACGCGCTGGAACGCGAGCGCGGCATTACGATTCTTGCCAAAAACACTGCCCTCACATGGGGGGGTATGAAAATCAACATTGTAGACACGCCCGGTCACGCCGATTTTGGCGGCGAAGTGGAACGTGTGCTGAACATGGTCGATGGCGCGCTGCTGCTGATCGACGCCGTAGAAGGTCCGATGCCGCAGACGCGCTTCGTGCTGCGTAAGGCGCTGGCATTGGGCTTGCGCGTGATCGTGGTCGTCAACAAAGTTGACCGCACGAACGCCCGTCCCGACGAAGCGCTCAACGAGACGTTTGACCTGTTCATCGAACTCGGCGCAAGTGACGAGCAGGCTGAATTCCCGGTGGTCTACGCCATAGGCTTGGAAGGCAAAGCGGGCTTTGAACATGACAAGCTGGAAGACGACCTGACGCCGCTG
>CALMZT010000322.1 GCA_937870805.1 uncultured Chloroflexota bacterium | reverse complement strand
GGGTGGATGTGCTGCTGATTGACGACTCGCTGCCCCGCTCCGTCGATGTCGGCGACGCGATTAAACGTCTGCTTTACCAGCATCCGGGGTTGGCAGTGATCGTATTGAGCAGCCGTCCTATCGCCAGTGTCATCCGGCGGGTGCTGGATCGGGGTGCGCGCGGCTTCATTCACAAGGACGATCAGCTCGCTGCAACGCTGGTCATCGGGATCGAAGCGGTGCGGAGTGGCGGGACGTATTTGTCGCCACGGGTTTCATCGCTCTTAACCCTCGAACGCCCCAGACCACCTCTCATTGACGAACGGGCGTTAGATGTCCTGCGCTTTATGGTGGATGGCTACACCGCCGGAGAAATCGCCCGACAGATGGGCATCGGGGTTAAAACGGTGTACCGGATTCAGACGGCGCTGCGCGAAACCTTAGAGGCGCGCACCAATGGACAGTTGATTGATGCCGCACGCAAGAAGGGGTTGCTCGACGATCACCGGGAATAGATGAAAAAAGTAATCTACGCCGAAAAAAGGTGTGGAAGCGCAGACGCAGGGGAAGCGTAAAGGTTTTCACACATTTTATTTTTAATTCAATAATGACCGTTATTGACAAAATTTCTCAGCGCAGTGGGCAGTTTTCCCGCTGCGTTGTCCACTTTTGCCCACCGCACACGTCCGTATTCATGCTACGCTGAACTATCTTGGAGTCTCAGAAGTAAGGCCAGGACATGAGCGTTCGCCTCCTGCTCGCCGACGAAGCCGATCTGGTGCTGATTGGCGCGCAAACGATTTTGAAAGACCGCCCGGAGTTTGAGGTGATTCACAGCGCGCGCAGCGGGGACGACCTGCTGGACGCTGCCCGGCGCTGTCTACCCGAAGTCATCCTGTTCAACGAACGCTTGGATCCGCTGATTGACGTGCTGGCGCTGGTCGAACGGCTCAAGCACGCCGCGCCAGATGCTCGTCTGGTGGTGCTGGGCGGGCAGGTGGATGGGCTGCTGGTGCGCGATTTGTTCGCCTGCGGCGTGCTGGGCTACCTGTTCAGCGGCGACGATTTACGCGACTGCTTGATTCCAGCTCTCAGTACGGTGCTGAACAATCGACCCTATCTTTCTCCCACCGCGAACGCCGAATATCTGGTGGCGATGCAGTCGCCGCTGCGCGACTGGAAGCTCGACTCGGAAGCCCGCGCCGTACTGCGGCTTCTGGCGCGTGGAATGCACATCAACGACATCGCCGCACAGATGGACGTTCCACTGCGGCGCATCTACTGGGTGCGCCAGAAGCTCCGTAAACGCTTCGGTGCAAACACCAACGAACACCTCATCAGCATGGCGGTAGTAGAAGGCTTCGCCTACACCGATCACTGAAATTTTACCTGCCCACCTGTCAGAACTGCCAAGTCGAAACTGTAATCCTGCACAGGTTTGACCCGCCGTATTTGTTACGCTGAGTCTCAGCAACGAGACTGCGGAGGTGATGAATGCGGCGATTTTTGTTGATTCTGGCAGTGCTGTGCCTGGTGATGTGGGGCACGGTCTTATACCTGTTATTTGAACGGAGTGACCACACGGCAGCGGCACTGCCTACTCTGATGGTACTGCCATCCCTCACATCATCCAATACACCGACGCGAACACTATCAGCGACAGATACACCCACTGCGTCTGCAACATTTACACCGACCTACACCGCAACGGCGACAGCGACCTTCACAGCGACACCGACCCTCTCGACGCGGGTGGTCGAAATCAGCGCGGTCATGCCGGGGGTGTATATCCCGCCCACGCTCACGCCGTTTCCATCAGGGACGATCCTGCTGCCTGCGCCGCCGCAGCCCGTTGAGCCACTGCTGGATGCGACCAATGAACCGCCGCCGTATGAAGGCTGGTACAGCTTCGAGTCGGATAACCCGGCAGTGCATTACAGCACCCCCTGGGAACCACGCCTCCATGCGAATGCCAGTCGAGGGCAGTATCACCGCAGCGAGAATGTGCAGAGCTACGCCAGCTTCATTTTTGAAGGCGAAGGGCTGCGTATCCGCTACG
>CALMZT010000321.1 GCA_937870805.1 uncultured Chloroflexota bacterium | reverse complement strand
ATTACTCATTGCTCATTACTCATTACTCATTACTCATTACTCATCACTCATTACTTTTAATAGAGCGCCCCACGCCACACGGCATCGAGTACCATCAGCGCGGTCAAGTTGCGCATATTGTAGCCGTAAATCAGCCCATCACCCGTCAGGATGCCCGCTTCAAAAGGACCTGTGCTCGGATGCACACCGTCGCCCGAAATGCCGCGCCCTGGCAAGCCTTGCATTGCCTGCCAGTAATTCCACAGCGGAATGTTATAGCCCGACGCGACGCTGACGATGATACCGTTGAACTCAGCGATATGATCTGGCGCAATGTTGTTATCAGGAAGCGTGCTCAACACGGGGATAATACCCAGGTTGATGGTTGTTTGCACAATGGTTTGCAAATTCGCCTGAAACTGGGCGCTGCTCACACCGCCTGTCGCATCGTTCGTGCCGATCATGATGAGCGCTACCGATGGACGCACCAGCCGATATTCGCACGTCAACGGGGCTTCGCCGGGGCAGCCCGTTTGTTCGCCGCGATTCGGGTCAAGCAAGTCGCCGCTTGTCCAACCGTTGCGCGCCGCGATGCTGTCATTGGCAAAAGAATTGTTCGTGCGTGCCGTCGTGCGCGAAAAATAGTCCACGACAGGCTGCAAATATCCGTAATCACCCAACTGCAAGCCGCCATAGCCAATCGGGTACAAGAAATTAGAACTCGCGGTGATGCTGTCGCCCACTTTGGAGAACACATCGGCGCGGTTGCCTAATCTCTGTCCTGTAAGGTAAATTTGCCGCGCGCCCGAACCTACTGACGGCACAACGCCAGGGATCGCTGAGCCGCCTGATGATGTGGTGTTCGTCGTTGCTGCTACAGCATCGGTCACGGGCAGAGCATTCAGACTTCCAGATGCATTCACGTAACGACTCGCCAGCCAGCCTTCCTGTCCATCAATGACCACGCGCAGCCACGTTCCAGCAGCGTTACGTCCCGTAATGCCGACGGTTGTGCCGCGCGTCAGCCTGCGAATCACGCTGAAGTTCGTCCCTGCGCCTGTGCGGAAGTTCACATTGGAAATCGTCGTTCCAGCTACAGCGCCTTCGGGTATCGACACCGTGACAGGCGCAGAGGTTGGCGCAGCAGACGTTGTTGCGTTCGAGACGATGGGCAGCGCGTTCAAATCCAATGTCAGCGGGAACAGTAGATAATCGGATAACACCCAACCTGTTACGCCACCAGCCACAGGGGTTACGAAGACCCACAGACCATTGCCAGTCATGTCTTCGCGTCCATGTACAATGAGTTCCGTATTCGGCGCAAGCTGTCCTAACAAGTTACCGCGTGTGTTCGGGGTTTCGCGCACATTCACATTGCCCTCACCGACCCACGCCCGCCCATTGTCTGCCGTTGCATCTTGCGCATATACATTCAAAACCATTACCGCACATAAAATGACAACCCCAAAAATTCGTTTCATCATCGTAACCATGTCTGCAATAAACGTCACCGCTACTTTACAGGTCTGCGCCGACCCAGGTCAAGACACGTTCCTGTATTGAACCAACAACGAACAACCAATAACCAACAACCCTTCGCCTCAAAACTGAAAATAGATAAACTGCTGCGCACCTGTGCCGTACATGCCAGAGAACATCACGGCTGCCGTTGCCGCGTAATACACTGCCCAACGCAGCGGTGCAGGTGTACGCGCGAGTGCGCCGCTGATCGTCCAGCGCCCTTCAAAACGCTCTACAAACATCAACAGCGCAATCAACGCGAACGACAGCGCAAATTCGATGTGATGAGGCAGCAGCGCTCCTTCAAATGGTGCGGTGAGACTTTCGCCATTAAAGACAAACAGGTGGCTGATGATGTGTCCGGCGTCCGCGAAACTGTTAGCACGGAAAAAGATCCAGGCGAAGGTCACTGCGCTGAAGGTGAGCAGGGTTTTCAACACTGCGCTGTATCTATTTGAGGGGAAAATGCGAATACCGCGCGCCTCAAACCACGTTTCGATCACAGCGTATAAGCCGTGCAGCGCCCCCCACACCACAAATGTCCAGTTCGCGCCGTGCCACAAGCCGCTGGCGATAAACACGATCATCAAGTTTATCATCGTGCGCGACAGTGTAATTCGACTGCCGCCTAACGGGATATACAGATAGTCTCTGAACCACGTCGAAAGGGAAATGTGCCAGCGCCGCCAGAATTCACGGACTGACTGCGCGAAATACGGCTGCCGAAAGTTGGTCATGAGCCTGAAGCCCAGCACGCGCGCCGTGCCAAGCGCAATATCTGAATAGCCTGAAAAGTCGCAGTAGATTTGAAACGCGAAAAACACCGTCGCCAGAATCAGCACTAAACCGCTGTGTTCCTGTGGGGAGTCGTAAACATTGTTAACGTAGATTGCCAGCCGATCTGCGATGACGACTTTCTTGAAGAAGCCCCACAGGATTTGTCGGAAGCCATCCACCGCGCGTCCTTCATCGAAATCAAAGCGCTGGTGGAACTGTGGCAGCATCTCTTTGGCGCGTTCAATCGGTCCCGCGACCAACTGTGGGAAAAAGATAATGAACGTGGCAAAGATACCGAGATGCGTTTCGGGTTTGATGCGCCGCCGATAGACCTCGACAATGTAGCCGATTGCCTGAAACGTGTGAAAGGAGATGCCAATCGGCAGAATCACATTGACGTGTGGCAGCGGATAGGTCTGCCCGAATAAGCCGAAGATTGAAGCAGCGGTATCACTGAAGAAGTTGAAATACTTGAAGAAAAATAATATCGCCAGATCAAGCGCGATACGTCCGATGAGTACCGCTTTGCGCGTACCCTCGTCCTGTTCGCGGTCAATCGCCAGCGCCGCGTAGTAGTTCAGCACCGTGACGATTGCCATCAAAATCATGTACTGCGGGAAGGCATAGCCGTAAAAGAAATAGCTGGCAACCAGCAGCCACAGCCAGCGCCATTTATAAGGCAGCAGGAAATAGATTGGAATAACGATGCAGAAAAAGAGGACGTATTCGGGGGAGATAAACGACATTATCCCCTCCCCGTAGATGAAGAGGGGAAAAATAACGCTGAGAACATGACAGCGCTAACCACTGTGGCGGATATGCACGATGTCGCCGTCTTTGACGATGTACTCTTTGCCTTCCAGGCGGAACTTGCCACCTGCTTTGACCGCTGCTTCGCTGCCCAGCGTGATGAGGTCATTGTAGGTCATGACTTCGGCACGGATAAAGCCCTTTTGCAGATCATTGTGGATTGCGCCCGCCGCTTCGGGGGCTGTCGCGCCGATGGGAATGCTCCACGCGCGCACTTCGTCAGGTCCAACGGTGAAGAACGATTGAATCGTCAGCAGTTCATAGGATAAGCGAATCACCTTTGCTGCGCTCAGTTCGGTGATGCCGTATTCCGCCATGAACATCTGCTGGTCTTCACCTTCAAGCTGCGCGAGTTCTGCCTCGATTTTGCCCTGCAAGCCGACCACAGTGCTGTCTTTGTGATCGTACTTGACGAGCGCATTGGCGTCCTTTGCTTCATCGCCAATGTTGACGACGATGAGCACGGGTTTGAGTGTCAGGAAGCCGAAACCGCGCATTCCCTTGATCTCATCTGGTGTCCAATCAAGGTCACGCAGCGGAATTTCGTTTTCCAGCGCCTCTTTCATCTTTTGAAGCTGTTTTGTTTCTTCTTCGAGCGTCGGGTCGCCTGTCTTGCCTTTGCGCTTCAAATCGCTTTGCACACGCTCAATACGATTCTCCACTGTGATGAGATCGGTGAGCATAAATTCTGTGTCGAGTGTCTCTACGTCGCGTTGTGGGTCAATGGTCACCTGTGGATGCGGCACGGTGTCGTCTTCAAAAGCACGCACCACATGCACAAAGCCGCTGACCTGCGACAGTTCGTTGCGAAACTGTCCTTTTAGCCCGCCTTCACCGATGCCTTTGTCCAGCCCGCCAATGTCGGCGTAGGTAATTTGTGTGCGCGTCGTCTTCCTGGGATTGTACATCGCCGAGAGCTTGTCAATACGCACGTCAGGTACGTTGATGATCGCGGTATGCACCTCAAAGCCGCCGCCCGTTGCCGCGCCAGTCGCCAGATTGCTGCCCGTCAGCGCGTTAAAGATCGTCGTTTTGCCGCTGTTGGGTAAACCGATAATGCCAAGTCGCATAGAGTTTCCTTAAGTATACAAAGTGGGGAAAGTATACCTGAGGAGTTGACCAATTTGAACTGCCAACTGATGCTTATGCGAATGAGGGATGAGGCATAGTAAAGGCGGCGTGCGCTCGCTAACTGCCTCCCTCATCGTTCTCAAAATATGCTACTCTGATCTCTATTTTCATCCTCAACGTTGCCCTACGCGAAAGCTTTTCCCCCTCTCCCTAGCCGCAACACTTTTCTCACAGTCACGTTCCAGCGAGGGAGAGGGGGAGCAAGGGGGTGAGGTCAAGGCGTGCACACAACTTCACTCCACGAATACCTACCCTTGTAAACGCTCAAAACACACCCTTAAGGCTTAACTTGATGCCTGAGTACACGTTGGTACGCCCCTACATTTCATGATGGGTACACATCCTGGTTACTTCTTCTCGTCGTCATCATTGATTTTATTGCCGCGCAGCCGCCGCGCCACGACTGAGCCAAACAAGCCCGTCACAATGTCGCCCGCCGCAGAGGTCGCTTTGCTCACGGCGTCTTTTTCATCCCATTCGTTTTTGTGACGGCGGTTCATCCACTTTTCGTAATCCAGCGCTGTATCGACTACCGCCGCTTCAACGGCGTTGCGATCATTCTGCGCTAACGACTGGCGGAAGGTGCGCAGCGAATTAATCATCTCGTCGAGATAGCGCAGCGTGTTTTCACGGTTGTTGAGGATCAGGTCGCGCAAGTCGTCGGGATGAGTATCAAACAGGTGATGGGTGAGATAACCGAAGGCGGGATTCGTAAGCCGCTGCCCGTCGTTCCAGCCTGCGCTGTGCCACATCATGTGATAGAACATCACGCCCAGCACCGCAGGCAGCCCTTCCGCTGCGGCGATTAAGCCATCGTGCTCTGAGGGGTCAATGAAATGGGTTTTCGCGCCCAACAGTTCACCGAAATCGGTTGCCAGTTCAACCGCTTCTTTGGCGCAGCCGATACCGGGCATCAGCAGCACAAGTCCCTTGTCGAATAAGTCCTCACGCGCGGACTCGGTGGTGTCGAGACTGTTGAAAAGGTACTGCGGATTGAAGGTCGGCGTCACGCCTACCATATACACTTCTGAGGGCAGATGCTTTTGTGCCCATGCCATCGACGGGCTTTTCAGCGGCGACATATCCAGAATCACCGCGCCGGGACGCATCTCACGCCCTAACACCTCGTACATGGGCTGGACATCGCTGTAGGGCATTGCCAGCACCACAATGTCCTTATCGCGCACGGCGGTAAAAGGGCTGTTCACGTATTCATCGGCGGCGTTGATTTTACGCGCCTCTTGCAGGATCGCACCGCGCCGTTCATAAGCGGTGGTTTTGAAGTTGTGCTGTGCGCCCTTCGTGTTGTTATAACGCCGCAGCGCCAGCCCAACCGATGAGCCAGTGCGTCCTAATCCTAAAATGCTGACATTTATTGCTGCCATAGTCGTTAGCCTTTAGCGGTTAGCTTTTAGCTTTGGCTCACGACGACAAATTGCTTTCTTCGAGCCACAACCTAAAAGTCATGACAATGCCTTCCACATATCCCATTGTAACCAGCGATAGCGTTTTTCGCTAAGCGCATATTTGTAACAGGGCGATTGCATCAAAATCGCGAATTGGGTCAAGGAAGGTCAGAAACGTCATTGTAGGGGCGAACCTGTGTGTTCGCCCGCTGCTCAGCCCTGTACGCTTGTCCCGACAAAGATGTTGTGAACCCTTGTCACCTTCAAACTAAATTTGATGCGATTGCCCTGTCGCTAAATGCTAATTGCTATCATCTGCCGCTTGCAGACGTTTGAGCAGCGGCGCGTAAGGATGCTGTGCCCATTTTTCGTAGGAATCCTGATGGTGCGCGATGAGCCACAGCGCGGTTTCAGAAGCGCCTGTTTCGGCGACCATTTCCGCGCTCCAGCGAGGATGATAGACACTGACAACAAAAGGACGCCGCCAGAAATCCGTATATTCCTGATCTGTCCAGCGCGCGAAGGAGCTAGGCGTAAAGGCGCGCACCAACACAATGAGTGTCCGTTGCCACGTCATCAGAGGAAATCGGACTTTGCCAATATCGTGCAGCAGTGCAGCGACAGCAAGATCGCGCGGAGTCTCGCCCTGCGCAAGGATCGCGCGCAAGACATTGAGGCTGTGCAGTTGTTCAACCCGTTTAAAGCGCGCAAACAACGCTACCTGCGCCGCGTTCAAATAACGCCCGGCAAGCTCAAAATCCACCGGGCGTGCAAAAGCAAAAAGGGACAACAGCCCTTGACTGATGCGATACAGCATCAGAGTCCAAGTAGGGCGCGGGTGATGGCATCGGTGGGACCGCTAATCAAAAATCCCAGAATATTGAGCTGTGGGCTAATGAATCCCAGGATAATCAGCCCTAGCAAGACATAGGAGCTTTCCTGTTGATAGCGTTTCCAGACATAGGCAAGGTCAGGCGGCAGCAGCGCGTAGACAATTTGCCAGCCGTCAATTGGGAACAGGGGCAGGAGATTAAACACGAACAGCAGTACATTGATGTAAATGGCGAAATACATCATGTTGAGGAAGGTAAAGGATAAGTTGCTTCCCACGATACGCATGATAATCCCCAGCACGATTGCCAGCAGCAGGTTCGAAACTGGACCAGCGCCAACCGCTACCAGCCAGCGCCAGCGGCGATTTTCTGCGGGAAGGCGTTCCGGCGAAATCGGCGCAGTACCTAAAACACCGAAACCGACGACGGCAAACATCAGCCAGCCGGGCCAGTAAATATGCACCAGCGGATTAAGTGTCAAGCGTCCGTTGTACTTTGGGGTAGGGTCGCCCATGATGTAAGCGCCATAGTTATGCGCGAATTCATGAACCGTCATGCCTAAGGTCAGCGCGACGAGGAAAGCAATAAACACTTCTACAGGCATTTGACCGGAGAGCAGCCGAAATAACACGAGAAACTCCTCACAGCAGGTAAAGTCACCACCAGAAACAGTATAACACAAGCCAAAATCCTAAGAGATGATGGTACTATTGAGGCAGCGTGAAATCCATTCTCCCCGATGGGGGTTATCTTATTGCAAAGCACCTTATGCTGCTGCAAAGAACCATTTTCACAAGGACTTATCCATGAAACGCATTTTAATTCTGATGTCTGATACAGGCGGGGGACACCGGGCTGCCGCTGAAGCCATCCGTGATGCGCTCTATAAACTATACGGCGAAAATCAGGCGAAAGTTTCGATCATTGATGTGTTCCGTCAATACTCTCCATATCCCGTAAACAAATTTCCCGAAATTTATCCCTGGCTGGTGAACAACAGCAAGCGCTCGTATGCGCTGATCTTCAAAATGTCAAATAAGCGTGGAAACATTGGCGTATTGACGCGCGGTGTGTACTTCATGCTCGGATTTGAAAAAGCACTGAAACGGTTGCTGCGTGAGAATCCTGCTGATGTGATCGTCTCGGTACATCCGTTGGTCAATCGTCCGATGCTCGATGTGCTGCGTAAGTTTGAACGGCGTCCACCATACATGGTCGTGGTCACTGATTTGGTATCAGGGCATGTGTCATGGTGGGATGTGCGCAGTGATCGCACTCTTGTGCCCACGCAGCCTGCGTTTGAAGCGGGATTGGAAAATGGCATGAAGCCTGAGCAGATGCGTATCACAGGGCTGCCTGTGCATCCAAAGTTTGCCGAAGCGCTGACGGACAAGGTTTCCGCGCGCAAGGAACTTGGCTGGGACCCTGATTTGCCTGCCGTGTTGATGGTTTACGGCGGCGATGGTATGGGACCCGTGTACGAGACGGTCAAGGCGATTGACAGCAAAAAACCGCCGTGTCAACTGGTGGTCGTCGCGGGACGTAACAAGCAACTCAAGCAGCGCCTTGAGGCGATGGACTGGAACATCAAGGTGACAACTTACGGCTTTGTGACCAATATGCCGCGCATGATGGCGGCAGCAGATGTGCTGGTGACGAAAGCGGGACCCGCCACGATCAGCGAAGCCTGTATCGCTGGACTGCCGATGATTATCAGCGATGCGATTCCCGGTCAGGAAGAAGGCAATGTCACCTACGTTGTCGAGAATGACGCGGGGGTATTCGCGCCCACGCCCGAACAAGTCAGCGAGGCAATTGATTCATGGCTGTCAAAGGGGACAGATGAATTGAAGCGGCTGGCGGAGAACGCCCGGCATCTGGCACGCCCGGAAGCAGTGTGGGAAATCGCAAAAGAAGTGTGGGAGTATGCGCAAAAGCCGCTGATTGAGAATGCGCCACGCAAACGGGTATTTACACGACGCAAAGGTAGACGTGCGTCTCGATAATGCAAGTTGACAGTTATCAGTTCAATGCGAGGGTCAAACTACTCGTATTTGTCGCAATATCACCTGTGGATGCATTGAAAGACCTTATACTGTATCTTCTGGAAACTCGATGAACTCTGGTGGCAGTTCATCAGCAAGATAGTGTTCTTCTTCGGGATGGTAAAACACCACTCCGGCGCGGTGGGCATCCCCGGCTCGCACGCGCAAAAGCACAGGGGTATCGCCATGCCGCGCGGCGACTTTCCCGGCGCGCAGCGTATTGACGGCAAAGTGTACGTATTGGCGGCGCATGGCTCTTAAACCTTGCTCACGGATGATCGGTAAGGTGCTGCGGGTTGTGCCATGATACAAAATTTCAGGCGGCGCAGCAGGGGCATACGTGACCTCGCGCACACCTTCGCTGTGTCCGAACAGTGCCCGAATGCGTCCATCGGTTAGCTCATAGCGTTTTTTGCCGTCTGCATCCCCATCCACAACTGCCAGCAAATCTTTATAGTTGTAGCGATTGGGAAAGCGTTTGTTGATCTGCTTCCACACGCTGTCTACATCGGTAAAGCCATCAGCATCCAACGTCAAGCCGAACTCATCTGCTTTGTGTCGCAGGAGTAACGCCAGAAACTTGGAGAGGCGCACCAAATCAGCCATCAAATGTCCTCGACCATCCTAAAATACCTGTAGTTTAACGGGAACAGATATTGGATGCGATAAAAAGCATTAAAAATTACTGGTTTGTGACCGCTAGAACGCAATCAAGCGAGGCGAGTTATGTTACACTTGAGGTGTGAAGTGCGGCTTAGGCGATTGAAGGAATACGGCATGAAACGACTATTCTTTTTTGTACTGATACTGTTGACGGGCGTGATTCCGACGTTGGCTCAGGAAAACCTTGATGAGACTTTTGAATGGACAGAATATGGACTGACCGTTGACTACCCAAGTGGCTGGCAAAGTGCCTATTATGCGGATAGTAACTTCTACGCGATTCTGGAAGACCCCGATGACATCCAAAATTTAACGCTTGATCCGCAAGGGCAGGTGTTTGTGATGTGGCCGATTGAAGGCGATACACAAGCGGCTTTTGGGGATAACCCCGAAACGATTGTAGACAGCTACGCTTCGACTAACATCGACAGTTTTAGAGCGCGTGACATTGATAGCTTTGAAACCGAAAGCGGCTTTGAAATGTTCATCACCAGCGGCGACAGTACCAGCGGCGGCTATTTAGTGGTCGCCAGCACACTAGGACCTGACGATCTGCCATTTCTGTTTCTGGGCATTTCACCGCCTCGTGACAGCGATGACTTGGAAGACAATGTGCGCGCGATGCTCGATACACTTGAGCTTGAAGTGCCACAGGACATCATCGAAAGTGGGCGTGCTGACGATGCGACACCGATAGAATACGGTCAAACGCTCGAAGGCGAAATTACGCAGCGCAGCGCAGGTCAAGAATACGTTTTTGAGGGGAACGAAGGCGACGTCGTGAGCATCTCACTGACGGCAACGTCCAGCCGCGCAGATCTTGATCCACTGCTCATCCTCATCAATCAACGGGGGCGCGAGGTGGTACGCAATGACGACATTAACACAGCAGGCGCGAACTACAACTCGCAGATTACCTATGTCCTGCCAGAAGACGGCGTATATATCATCGTCGCCACTCGTTTCCAGCAAGAAGCCGGAACCAGTACAGGAACCTATGAAGTATCGCTGAATTTGCGGGAACTCACGAATGGCGAAGAAATCCTGTTTGAAGAAGGCGAAATCACAGATCGCCGTTCAAGCGAAGAGTACGAATTTGAGGGTAACGCAGGTGATCTGGTGACGATCACGATGGTGGACACCTCGCGCGATGATGGACTTGACCCGCTGGTGCTGCTGCTCGATGGTGATGGAAATGAACTTACCCGTAACGACGATGCGGTGGATACCAGTGTTGGCGCGCTCAACTCGCAGATTTTTGCTTATGAACTGCCGGAAAGCGGGACGTACACGGTGGTTGCTACCCGTTACCAGGAAGCCGATGGGGACAGCGTAGGGGAATATGAGATCTCGGTCATCGTTTATCCCAGCCTTGAGGAAAATCCCACTGGACAGGGGAACGGCGGTGAGGATGATGGGGATAACGTGTTGGAATATGGCGACACGGTGCAAAGCGTGATCGACAGCGAAAACTTCGAGCAGGTTTATACCTTTGAAGGCAGTGAAGGCGACATTGTGACCATTACCATGATTGACATCTCTGCTGATGATACGCTCGACCCGCTGCTGATTTTGCTCGACCCCAACGGTGTTGAAGTCATTCAGAACGACGACGGCGACAGCGCGGTTGTTGGGCAGTTTAATTCGCAGATTTTGAATTTCACGCTGCCGGGAGATGGCACGTACACGATCATCGCCACACGCTTCTCGCAAGAGGCAGGCAACACAGTAGGCGAATTTGAGTTGTCGCTGGTTGAAGGCGAAATCAGCACAGAAGGCAAATAATCATGACCCGGACAAGGGGGCTATGCTCTTTAACTATTGAATACGGCGTATTGGGAATTGTAGGGGCGTACCAACGTGTGCGCCCGATGGTGGGCAGACACATAGGTCTGCCCCTACTGCATAACCCCCATGTTTGCAGACGCAACTTTCATTTTGAGTTCATTTGACCCCTGTCGCTTAATGGACTATGCTGATAGAGGTGGAGGCAGCAGGTGGCTTTAGGAATTGCCGGCATGGATAACGCGATGATGGTGGGCAAACGCTACCAACTCGTCGATAAAATTGGCGCAGGTGGTATGGGCGCAGTTTATCGTGCAGTTGATCGGTTGACAGGACAAACGATTGCGCTGAAGCGTGTCAATCTGGTCAATGCAAAATCGCAGTTTGCAACCATCAACTTTAACGCAGAAGTAGAACGTGAGACCGTCGATTTCCGCTTAGGCTTGGCACAAGAGTTTCGCGTGCTGGCATCGCTGCGCCATCCCAACATTATCAGTGTGCTCGACTATGGTTTTGATGAAAGCTACCAACCGTTCTTCACAATGGAATATCTGGAGAATGCTCAGAACATCCTGCAAGCTGCCAGCACGCTTACCTACGATGAGCGCGTTGGCTTGATGCAGCAGGTCATGCAAGCACTGATGTATTTGCATCGGCGCGGCATCCTGCATCGTGATCTCAAACCCGATAATGTCGCTGTTGTCAACGGGCAGGTGAAATTGCTCGATTTTGGCCTGGCAGTAGCACGCAAATATGCGCCAGAAGATCAGGACGATATGGTCGCGGGCACACTGGCATACATCGCACCCGAAGTGCTGATGGGCAACCCTGCTAGTGAAGCTTCTGATTTGTATTCGGTGGGCATGATCGTCTATGAGATGCTTGCCGGACGACATCCTTTCGATACTCAGAATATCAGCACCTTAGTGGATGCGGTGATTACCGTCGTGCCCGATGTCAATCAACTGGACATCGACGAACGGCTGGCGTTTGTGTTGAAGCGTTTGCTGGCGAAGTCGCCTCTTGAGCGCTACATGAACGCCCACGAATTGATGCAGGCATACGCTGAAGCAACAGGGCAGCGCTCCCTCACCGATAACAACATGATCCGCGAGAGTTTCCTGCAAGCCGCGCAGTTCGTAGGGCGCAAAGAGGAAATGCAAAAGCTGACGCAAGCGCTGTCTGATGCCAGTTACGGCAAAGGCAGTACATGGCTCATCGGCGGCGAAAGCGGCGTCGGCAAATCGCGCTTGCTCGATGAGATGCGTACACAAGCGCTGGTCAGTGGGATGCTCGTACTGCGGGGGCAAGCAATTGTCGAAGGTGGCGCACCTTATTTGCTGTGGCGCGATACGCTGCGTCAACTGTGCCTCGTGACCGAACTTACCGATTTGGAAGCCAGCGTACTTAAAATCCTCGTGCCAGACATTGGCACGCTCATCGGGCGTCCAGTTCTGGAAGCGGCTGAACTATTGCCAGAGAACGCGCAAGACCGTTTGCTGTCGGTGATTGAGGATGTGTTCCGTCGCTTGCAGCAGCCCACTGTCGTCATCCTCGAAGACTTGCAGTGGGAAGCAGAAAGCGTGAAGCTGCTGGCACATCTCAGCCGCAGCACGACGACGCTGCCCCTGCTGTTGATTGGCTCCTATCGTACCGACGAATCACCTGATCTTGCGTCACAGGTGCCGTATGCGCAGAGTATGAAACTGTCACGGCTGTCTAAAGACGCGATTACCGAACTCAGCGCTTCAATTCTGGGCGAAGATATACGCCAGAACGAAGTCGTGAATTTGCTTGAAAAAGAAACTGAAGGCAACGCCTTTTTCATCGTGGAAGTGCTGCGCGCGCTGACGGAAGAAGTCGGCGATTTCAGCCAGATTCGCACGATGTCTTTGCCGCGCGGCGTGTTTTCCGGTGGCATTCAAACAGTAGTCAAGCGCCGTTTGAGCCGCGTGCCGCAAGAGGCACAACCCCTGCTGCGTGCGGCGGCGGTTGCCGGGCGCGAACTGGATTTGGATGTGCTGCGCGCGATTGAGCCGCAGACTGACCTCGATCAGTGGTTGAATACGGGTGCTGAAGCCGCCGTGTTAAGTGTGGAAGAGGGGCACTGGCGTTTCGCGCATGATAAGCTGCGCACGGGTATCGTGAGTGAGCTTTCTGATGAGGATGAAAAGCGCCTTAACCGTCAGGTTGCCGAAGCGCTGGAAAAAGCACATGCCAATAATCCTGAATTTGTCAGCGCGCTGGCGCATCATTGGGGAAAAGCGGGCTACATCCAGAAGGAAGCCCACTATGCAGTGCAAAGCGGAACATTGGCACTCAAGAGCAGCGCTTACGAAGAAGCTGCCACCAGCTTGCAGCGCGCCCTGCAAATTTATAACCAGATCGGCATCGTGGACTTTGACCGCGCGACACTGGAATATCAGCTAGGGCGCGCGTACATGGCGTTGGGACGCCTGCCCGAAAGCCGTGCCAGCCTCGAAAATGCGCTGCGTCTGTTGGGCTATCCGACAACGCACACCAGTATGACACAAACCGCCAGCCTGGTCACTGAGTCGCTGGTTCAACTGACACATCGCGGACTGTCGTTCCTCATCGGACGCCAGCACAAGAACCGTGCGGCGCTGCTGAAAGCGTCTGTCATCTACGAACAGCTTTCAGAAATTTACTACTTCGCTAACGAGACGATTGCAACTGCTAACGCTGTATTGAAATCCGTTAATCTCGCTGAAGCGGCTGGCGGCGATACGGCTGAACGTGCGCTGGCTTACGGTGCGGTGAGCGTGTTGATGGCAGCCGTACCGTTACATGGCGCGGCAGCAAGCTATGGTGAATGGGCGACGACGATGGCGAAGAAAACGGGTGATTTGCCTGCCATCGGTTGGGCGTCGCTGCTGGCGGCGTTCTATCAAACTGGGGTTGCCAATTGGGACAAAGCTAAAGCGCTGGTGCAAGAGGCGATTGCCATCCACGAAAAGCTGGGCGATCAACGGCGTTGGGAGACAAGCCAGCAAGCGCTGAGCATCATCTATTGTTACAGCGGTGAACTTGCGAAAAGCCTTGAAGTCACGGAAGCGACTTATCGCTCGGCGCTGCGCCGTAACGATACACAGGCACAGCTTTGGTCACTCAACGGGCAGCTTGAGGTATTGGTGTATCAGCGTCCCGAAGAAACCAGCGAAATCCTCGAAAAAGTCGAGTCACGTTTAGCACAAAGCGCTGATCTTGGCGATCAGATCGCGGGCTATGGTTTAACGGGATGGGTGCGCTTACGGCGCTGGGAACTTCAGCGTGCGCGACATGAGCCAGCTCCTCTGCTACCCCGGCTTCTGGCGGATGGCGAGCAAGTACTGGCGCACCGGC
>CALMZT010000320.1 GCA_937870805.1 uncultured Chloroflexota bacterium | reverse complement strand
CGTCGGTGATATTGAGGGCGATGAATCGGTGCTGGAAGTGCTGATGCGCCAGCACAAATTCATTGTCGGGGCGACAGATCGTATCGCGCGGCGCAATTATCCCGGTGTGTATGGCGACAGTGTACACGGGACAAAACTAGCGATGGAGCACCTGTGGGGCTTGGGGCATCGCAATATTATCTGCGTTTCTGACCCACGTATCCGTGATGGTCGGCAAAGAGTCGAACTCTATCAGCAGTTCATGCGTGAGCACGGTATTGAGAAGAAAACGCGCGTGTACCTGTCGTCACAAGACCCCGAAGCCAGCTATCAGGTAGGCGAGCAAATTTTCAACAGCTTCAGCGGACCTGATCGTCCTACGGCGATCTATGCGGCGTCGGATACTATCGCAATTTATTTGATGCAGGTGGCGTTCCAGAAGGGCATCACGATCCCCGAACAAGTTTCGATTGTGGGCTTCGATAACATTGACATCACGCGGTTCATGATTCCTCCGCTGACGACGGTGAACCAGATGGGCGTGGAGATGGGACACAGCGCAGCGAACCTGTTACTGGATATGATCGAGCAGAATCGGGACAGCGCTGACGTGAGCGACATCATTCTCAGTCCGACGCTGGTCGTGCGCCAATCAACAAGTGTGCCGCATCACCGTTAAAGTGATAATCAAATTGATTTTGTTGCTGCTGCATTGAGAGAAGCGATTGCAGCAAGTTGTGAACGTGTAATTGCTGCTGCTGCAACAGCGCAAGTTTCAGTTGCCAGTTTTCAGTAAAATGATCAAATATTATGTGTAAAGTTACTTTTGCTGACTTTGGCATCATCACTCCTTCAAGACAGCGTAGCACAAAACAGGGCACATTTGGGTTCCTTTTGACACTTTAATGCGGAACGTAAGACTGCCATTCCAAACACGCGCTATACTGAACGGATGCTGCGACTTTTTTCCCTGTTTACGTTGACATTGTTGATGATCTGCGGGCTGCTGGCGTTTAGCGCGCGGGCGATGGGGCGGGCGTTTCCTGGCGACATGCTGGCGCTCGGAACGCCGGATGCCGCTGGCAGATTCAACCTCCTGGTCATCGACCTTCAGCATCATTTTCAGGTCAGCTTTGAGGATGTTGCTGGCTCGGTGGAATGGAATCAGGAAGGAGAGTTAGCTTTTGCGGCTGGTTCTCCTGGTGATTTGGAAGAAGTCTATGTGTGGGATGGGGCAGTGTTGAGGAACATCTCACAATCCTCCAATGTCATCGACCTTGATCCAGTATGGAGTGCCGATGGACGGCTAGCGTTTGAAGCGCTGAGCGTTGGCAACAGCGACGTTTACGTGTGGGACGGTTTGTCGCTCATCAACGTTTCGCAAAGTACCAGTCAAGACTTTGATCCTGCGTGGAGTCCTGATGGGCGGCTGGCGTTTAGCTCCACACGCGAGGGTGATCCAGACCTCTACGTATGGGATGGCACGGCGCTTACTAACCTCACGCAGAGTGCTGATGCTGAAGACAGAAATCCCGCATGGAGTGTGGACGGACGACTGGCATTTATTTCGATAGGTAGCTCCAATCAAGATGTTTATGTGTGGGACGGGACATCTCTTGCCCACATCGCACAAGTCGTAGGAAATATTGATGGTAGACTGGTGTGGAGTAGCGACGGACGATTAGCCTTTGCCGCATCAAGCGTTGGCAACTTCAACTATGAAATTTACGTGTGGGATAGGGTGGCGCTCGCCAACATCTCACAAGACGCTCAGTCTGATACCAACCCATCGTGGAGCGTCGATGGACGATTGGCGTTCCTCTCGTGGCGCGACGGTAACAGCGAAATCTATCTGTGGGATGGAACGGCGCTCACCAATGTCTCGCAAAATCCAGCACGAGACGATACCCCCGTGTGGAGCACAGATGGGCGGTTGCTGTTCGTTTCGGAACGCGACGGCGATGCTGAAATCTATCTATGGGATGGCGCAACGGTTATGAATGTGAGCAACACGCCGGAGTCTGACGAGTTTTACGCCGAGTTGTGGACGCGGTGAGCTACAACCACTTCTCCCACTCTGTACCTTGCAGCGACTTGCGGAAAGGGTCGTCGGTGTCGGTTTCTGCGCCTGCGATGCAGCCTTCAAACAGCTTGTTCAGCGCCTCGCCGTCAATGCTGCCGTGCCCGCTAATCATCACGATCTGCGTGCGCGGCGTCTCGTCACCCCATGCGCCCGCAATCGTCAGGTTGGAACGCCTGCCGACCATTTGCAGCACGGTCATGTTGTCGGGCATGTCTGCCAGATAGATCACGCCTTTGCCGCGATAGATCGTCGTCGGCAAGCCCTCGAAGGCGCGGCGCAGCGCTTGTAACGACAGCGGCTTGTCGCTCGTCCAACTCCATGTGCTGAATACTAAACTATGATCGTGCTCGTGATGTTCATGGTCATGTTCGCCTTCTGCGTGGACATGCACCTCTTGGGTGTCGCGCTTGAGCACCCGTTCCGGCGCGTAATCGCCTACGCCGACGACCAGTTCCAGCGGCACTTGCCCGAAGGTTGTCTCTAAAATGCGCGCGGTGGGGATGAGGCGCAGGATGAACTCGCGCACCTTTGCAAGCTGTTCCGGCGTGACGACATCGACTTTGTTGAGGACGATGATGTCGGCAACGTCGATCTGGCTCAGCGCCAAGCCGAGATTCTGCTGTTCGAGGTTCAATAACTGTTCGCTATCGACTACGGTGAGGATGCTGTCGAGGCGCACGAGCGGTTTGACTTCGGGCAGCATGAAGGTGTTGGCGACGGCTAACGGGTCAGAGACGCCGCTGGTTTCGATGATGAGGTACTGTGGCGGTTCAGGCTTGCGCAGCAGCCTGACGGTTTCGGTCAGCAGGTCGTCGCGGATGGTGCAGCAGATACAGCCGTTGGAGAGGTTGACGGTTTCGCCCTCCACGCCGACGATGAGCCGGGAGTCGATGTTGATCGCGCCGAAGTCGTTGACCAGCACGGCGATTTTCAGCCCGTGACTGCCGTGCAGAATGTGATTGAGCAGCGTGGTTTTGCCCGCGCCTAGAAAGCCCGTGAGAATGGTCATCGGTACAGGGAACATTGTCGAATCACTCCAATACAATTTGAACCGCAAAGGCGCAGAGAACGCAAAGACCAGAAAAGAGAAAATTGAACCGCCAAGACGCCAAGTTCGCCAAGATAATACAAGATAAGAAAAGAATTGAACCACCGAGGACGCCGCCTTGAGTACAAGGTGTGAGTACAACGGAGAACACCGAGGGAGTCGGGAGATTGAAAAGGGACGACACGTTGGTGCTCCCCTACGGGTGGGTTGTTTTGAAGCTGCGGCGCAGCCAATCGAGGGCGGCGTTGGCGACACGCTCGACTTCGGATTTCGGGGCGTTCACGGCGAGGCAAGCGTCCATGCGCTGCTGAAGCTCATGAGCGTCGATGCCGCCGTGCGCGCCGATGACGACCAACTGTGAATGCGGCGTCTCATTGCCCCAGGGTTCATCAAACGTGAGGCTGGCACGCTGCCCGACGACTTGCAGCACGCCGCGCTGATCGGGCGACTCGACAAAGTAGAAAATGCCCTTCGCGCGATAAATCGTCTCTGGCAGGCTGTCTACCATGCGCTTCAGCGCCTTCGTGGACAGCGGCTGGTCGCTTTGCCAACTCCACGTCTCGAAAATCAGGCTGTGGTCGGTGTGCTCGTGCTCGTGATGCTCACCTTCCGCGTGAACGTGGACTTCCTGCGGCGCGCGGCTGGCGAGGCGCTGCACATCAAACTGCCCGACGTTGAGAATCAATTCCAGCGGCACATTTGCGTGCATGGTCTCGATGATGCGCGACTTGGGGATGATGCTGCGAATGTAGGCGCGCACCTTCTCAAGCTGCGGCTCCGTCACCAGATCGACCTTGTTCAAAATCACAATGTCTGCCATGCCCACCTGATTGAGCGCCAGCACCGCAAACTCGCGTTCCAGCGTCAAAATCTGCTCGGCGTCCAGCACCGTGAGCACGCTGTCGAGGCGGATACGCTTCATTGCCTTGAAGGTGAGCGCGACTTCCAACGGGTCGGATACGCCGCTGGTTTCGACGATGAGGTACTGCGGCGGTTCGGGACGGTTGAGCAAGCCGAGCGTGGCGTTAATCAGATCGCCGCGAATGGTGCAGCAGATGCAGCCGTTGGCGAGGCTGACGGTATCGCCATCGACGCCCACGACCAACTGCGAGTCGATGTTGACCGCGCCGAAGTCGTTGACCAGCACCGCCACGCGCAGCCCATGATCGGCGTGCAGAAGGCGGTTGAGCAGCGTGGTCTTGCCCGCGCCCAGAAAGCCCGTGATGATGGTTAATGGAATGGTGTCCAAAGCCTGCTCACTGAAATCAAGCGCCCGATGGGACACAAGTATCGTGCAATGAGGGGCGCTAGAGAAGAGGGAGGTTGGGCGAGGGGGCTTAGATCATGGGATTAGCACGTATATGACTCAAATTTTAGCCTGCAAAAACACATTTATCAGAGTAATGTTTCATTTGGCGGTTTTGGACATAGTGAGAGATAGGCGGCAGGTGACGAAATTTCATACCGAAAACCAACGCTAAAGTTAAATGTAAGCCGAAAAAACAGTGAGGCATCAGGAAATTTACTGAGTTGTTAATCCATCGTCGATAGTCCATCGTCTTTAGTCGATTGTCGGTGATGCGGGGCATAGAGACTCCTTTCGCTAGGGAGAGCATAGCATAAAAGCGAAGGCATTTGAGTTTCTTTTGACACTTTAATGGTGTGTGTAATGTAAGTTATCCGTTATCAGTTGACAGTTTTCAGTGAAATTCGTGTGGTCGCTATCTGTGTGCTGCAAATAGAATCCTTCTGAATAACTCACCTTACGCACTTGCTCACTGTTGTGGACGCTGGCAGTTCAAAACTGCCAGCTACGTGATTTGGAAACCCGTGAACGGGTTGGACGATTAGAGACGAAGTAAAGGAAGGGTGTCTACCTTTGTCGGGCGCACACGCAGGTGCGCCCCTACGAATGCGTACTCCGTCCTATTTGATTAAAGAGCATAAAAACCCGGAGCGATAAACTGCGTAAGGTGAGTGAATAATTTATGGATTTGATGATGTCTGAGTGTGTCGTCTCAAGTGGAATGTATTGCGGCGTGTTACAAAGCTGTGATAAGATCACAGCAACGACAAAGGGATTGTATTGGACAGTGGTTATGTTAAATAGAAGAGTGGGATTCTCATTTTTTCTTGTTCTCCTTACTCTCGTGCTTTTAAGTACAGCGCGCCCCAGTTATGCACAAGCTACGATCATCGTTACAGGTATAGGCGATACCATCAATAATGATGGGGTCGTCACTTTGCGTGAAGCGATTACTGCCGCAAACACCAATGCACCTTCCGGCGATGCTCCCGCAGGAAGCCCTGGCTTAGATATAATCGCCTTTAACATTACGAATCCAGCGACTCCTCCCTACGTCATCGTCGTAAACTCAACGATGATTACGAATACTGCCTTTCTTATCACTGAGTCTGTAACGATTGATGCCACTTCGCAGCCCGGTTACAGTGGTCCCGTGATCGAGGTGCGCAGGAGTAATACCATCGCAATTTCGGATGCTTTTCGTGTCACCGCGTCGAATGTCACTATTCGAGGCATAGCGATCACTAATTTTACAGGTACAGCCATTAATCTGGGCAGCGGCACCAGTGGTCACACTATTGAAGACAGCACGATAGGCTTGAAGGTGGATGGCAGTGGTGCCCTCCCGAACAATAATGGTATCTATGTCGCCGCAAGCAACAGCGCCATCACCTTTAATGACGTTGAAGAAAATCTAGGGACTGGCATTGACGTCACTGGCAGTAACAACAGCGTGTACGGCAATTACCTTGGCACCAATAGTTACGGGATTCAACTACGCGGCGGCGCACAGAACAACACTATCGGCGGCACCACTTCCAGTCGTCGCAATATCATCGTCGGCAATATCAACGATGGCATTCTCATTCTTGGCGATACGACAAGCACGACTGGCACCAACACAATCATCGGCAACCATATCGGCATGCAGAGCAATGGTTCTACATTTAATGGTAATGGTGGGTATGGGATCAATGTTCAGTACAGCAGCAGTAACACGATTGGTGGCACGGCGGCTGGCACCAGCAATCTGATTTCTGGAAATAACTTACACGGCATTTCAATTTCGGGTGCGTCTGCTGCGGGCAATACGATCAACAACAACTACATTGGTGTGGATGTCAGCGGAACGCTTGATCTAGGTAATAGTTCAAACGGTGTGCATATCGAGGGCGCGGCAAACAACGCAGTAACCAACAACGTCGTCTCCGGGAACAATAACGCCGGGATACGCATCCAAAACACCACAAATACGACGGTCACTGGAAACTTCGTTGGCACAAATGCCAGCGGCAGCGCTGATATAGGGAATGCTGCTTACGGGATCGCCATCACCAATGCATCCAGCAATACCGTTGGCGGCACTGCACAAGACGCAGGCAACGTCATCTCTGGCAACGACTCCTTCGGTGTTTTGATGGCAAGCGGCGCTTCCAATAACAGCGTCGCAGGCAACAGGATCGGCACCGATGCGGGTGGCACGCAGCCTTTAGGCAATACAGGGGCAGGCGTCGTCATCGATAACTCTCCCAATAACACTGTCGGCGGCACGTCCGCCAACGCGCGCAATCTCATCTCTGGCAACAACAGCAACGGTATCCATCTGAATAACGCGAATGGCAGCACCGTCGCCGGAAACTTCATCGGAACCAATGCAGCAGGCACGGCTGGATTAGCCAACAGTGGCAGCGGCATCTTCATCAGCAGCGCTTCTAACAATACTATCGGCGGCACTGCACAGGGCGCAGGCAATATTATCGCCTTCAATGCCTCCAAAGGCATCTTCATCAGTTCCGGCACGGGCAACCGCATCCTATCAAACAGCATCCACACCAACACCAGCCTCGGCATCGACTTAGGCGCAAACGGTGTTACCGCTAATGATGCAGGCGACCCCGATACGGGCGCAAACAATCTGCAAAACTTCCCATTGCTGATCGCGGGCACGGCGGGCGAAACAGTCGTCAACGGCACGCTCAACAGCCTGCCCAACACCACCTTCCGCATCGAACTTTTTTCCAACGTCACATGCGACACTTCAGGCAACGGCGAAGGTCAAACGTTCATCGGCACAGTGAACGCAACCACCAATGGCAGCGGCGATGCCAGTTTCACAGCAAATATATCGCCTGCCCTTTCCAACACGCGTTTTGTTACGGCAGCGGCAACCGATCCCAGCAACAACACGTCTGAATTTTCAGCCTGTATGTCAGTCTTGAATGCACCGCCGAGTGCCGTCAATGATACAGTGACGACCCCCGAAGATACCGCAATCACCACTAGCGTGTTGCTCAATGACAGCGACCCAGGCGGCGACTCTCTCACCATTACCAGCTTTAGTGCTGCCAGTATCCGGGGCGGCACTGTGAACTGCACGACGGACGGACTTTGCACCTACACCCCGCCGCTCAATTTCTTCGGCACAGACACTTATACCTACACCATTTCTGACGGTAACGGCGGCACAGCCTCAGCAACTGTCACAGTCAACGTTACTCCTGTGAACGATGTACCCGTTGCTAACGCTGACACAGCGACAACACTCGAAGACACGCCTGTCACAACCAACGTGCTGACCAACGACTCTGATGTTGAAGGTAATATGCTCACGGTCACCAGCCTGAACATCACCAGCATTCAAGGCGGAACAATCAACTGCACAGTCAATGGGCTTTGCACCTACACCCCGCGCCTGAACTTCAACGGCACCGACACCTACACGTACACCATTTCTGACGGCAACGGCGGCACAGCGTCAGCCATCGTCACCGTGAACGTAACGCCTGTCAATGATAACCCTATCGCCAACCCCGATAATGTAGGGACGCTCATCAACGGCGCGGTGACGACGAATGTTCTGCTCAATGACAACGACCCGGATGGCAATACGCTCACGGTCACAAGCCTCACCGTCACAAGCACGCAAGGCGTCGCGGTGACCTGCACAGTCGCCGGGCTTTGCACCTATACCCCGCTGCTTGGTTTCCTGGGCACAGACACTTATACCTACACCATTTCAGATGGCAATGGCGGCACAGCTTCTGCTGTCGTCACAGTCAATGTCACTGAATCCAATCTTCCGCCCGTCGCCAACCCTGATACGGCAACAACGGCAGAGGATACAGCGGTCACGATTGAGGTACTGGCAAATGATACTGATCCCAATAGCAATTCGCTGACCGTCGCCAATTTCAGCGCGACCAGCTCACAGGGAGGCACGGTCAACTGCACGACGACCTGCACGTACACGCCTCCCTCCAATTTTAACGGTACGGACACATTCACTTACCAGGCTAGCGATGGTTCCCTGTTGTCGAATGTCGCTACTGTAACCATTACCGTAAGTCCTGTGAACGACGCACCGATTGCCAATCCCGATAGCGCCAATACGCCGGGGCAAACAATCACGATCGCAGTCATGACCAACGACAGCGACCCCGATGGTGATCCGATCACAATTGCTAACTTCGCTGCGACCAGCACGCAAGGCGGTACGGTCAACTGTACAACGGACGGTCAATGCACCTATACCCCGCCTGCCAACTTTAGCAGCACAGATACATTCACGTATCAAATTACTGACGGTGTTCTGCTCTCTAACGTCGCCACCGTAACCATCAATGTCGCCATGAATGTTGACATTCCCGAAGAATGCGGAGGCATTATCTTCGATGGTGCGATCATTCAAGGTACAGAGGGTTGGGACGAGATCTACGGTACTGAAGGCAATGACTTGATCTTCGGCTATGGCAGAGGCGATTATATCGACGGGCGCGGCGGCGACGATTGTATTGTCGGCGGCGAGGGCAGCGATGAACTTTTCGGCGGCGACGGCAATGACATCATTATCGCTGAGTCAGGACATGATTTGTTATTCGGCGAAAACGGCATTGATGTCCTTTTCGGTGGGGATGGTGATGATGTCTTGGGTGGCGGTTCGGGCAATGATTACCTCTACGCGGGTGCAGGTGACGATGGCGTATCCGGCGGCGACGGCGATGACTACATTGATGGCGGTCTCGGTCACGATGCGTTAGCGGGCAATAACGGCAGTGATACCATCTACGGCGGCGATGGTCACGATGAGTTATTCGGTGATGAATCGCCCTATGAGGATGATGACTCACCTGTCGGAAATCCGGGTAACGATCAACTCTACGCGGGTGAAGGTCACGACCTGCTGTTCGGCGGCGGCGCAAACGATCTCCTTGATGGGGGCAACGGGCTGGATCAGGTGTTTGGCGACGCTGGCGACGACATCCTAATTGGTGGTGGTGATGGTGATGACTTCATTGGCGGCAGCGAATTTGATACCGCTAGAGACTACGATTTCGACAACGATTTCATTTGCATCGAAGTAGAATCAGGCTGTACCCCGCCAGCAGCACCCGTTGGCGACAGCGACTACGATGGTAACACGGATGATGTCGATATTTGCCCCGGCTTTAACGATCACGCCGATATAGATGCCGATGGCACGCCTGATGGTTGTGATACTGTCGATGATCGTGACGATGACAACGATAGTGTGAATAACACCAACGACATCTGCCCCGGTTTCGATGACCTTGCGGATATAGATGCAGA
>CALMZT010000319.1 GCA_937870805.1 uncultured Chloroflexota bacterium | reverse complement strand
TGGGTAACAATTTTGAACTTGACGGCATTGCCAGCCGCATCGCCGCAAAGGTGACGGAACTGCGCAACCTCCCCGCCCCCTACACCCATTTTGTGCTGAATATGAGTTTCGGGTTGATTCCGTGCCAGGACGCGGAGCTGGGCTTTGACTTCAGCGATTTCCTCGAAATACGCGAGACGCCGCCTCTCATCCCCATTCTGGAATGCGTCACGGTGAATCGCAGCAGCTCTTCTGGACACCACTCAGGCTATGACTGGCAGAAGCCTTTGCCGTCGAGTGAAACTGGCGGTGGTGGCGGCAATAATGGTCGCGTGACATATACCGCTTACTTTGGCTATTGGAACCAGTCCGACGACGTGATTACGATCCCGATTGGGGGTAACAACGCTTTCAATGGGAATCGGAGCAATCGCGGGCAGAATCGCATTTTCCAGCCAGGTCGCGAATATTTTGTGTTCTCGGTGGAGTTTACGTCGCGCGAGTCCCTGTCGTGGACGCTTTCGAACCTGCCGGGCGTTTCCAACAGTGTGAGCGCAGACCGTTTTTCGACGCCTTGCGCATCGACAAGTCGGCAGTCATCACGGGCGCGTGTGACCCCGCTGCTGGAATGCGTGGCGGTAAATCCGGCGGGCGGCTATACGGCGTACTTTGGTTATAACAACACAAGCTCCAGCCCGCTGACGTTTGGGATCGGCAGCAGTAACCGCTTTAACTATGCGCCACAGGATCGGGGTCAGCCGCGCTATTTCCTGCCGGGTGTCCAGAATTTCCAATTCCAGGTGAACTTCTACAGCGGCAGCCTCACATGGCATTTGAACGGGCGTTCGGTAACAGCGAATAGTCGCAACGCGAGACAGCGCTGTGACGCGGACGAAGTGCCGACGCCCTTTAACAATTTCGGCTTGATTCAATACCTGACAGATGTCCAGCATGTGCCTTACGATCAGGTGAGCAGCTACCTATCGACGCTGGTGAGTCATCTCGATACCAATGATCTATCGAGCCTGCGCGACCTGCTGCAAGGCTATTTACTGGAGAGTTCGACGGCGAATGGCGCGTTTGCCTTTATCCCGATTGCGTCGTCAGGGAACTTTGCAACGGTGTTTGGTCCGAACCCGCTGTCGCCCGCCAGCCTCAGCGAAAGCATCGCCGTGAGCGCGACGCTGGGTGAGCACGGCAGCCTATGGGTGTCATCACACAATGGCAACGTGACTGCGCCGGGTGTGTGGTATCCCTTCACGCCAAGTTTCTTCGGCTCTGGTACGTCATTCTCTGCGCCGTATGTCAGTATGGTTGCGGCGCTGTATTTGACGTATCCGAATGCGTGTGTATTCGCGGATGGGCTGCCGCCGCTGCTGAGCTTCAATAAGACGGATAACTCGACATTTACCGCAGGCAGCATCCCCCTGAACTGCTCAGCATCCACGAATGAGGGACCCGACGCTGTCGATGATAACGTGTCACTGCCCGAAGATGCGCTGAATTACGCCATCGACGTGCTTGCGAACGATACAGATGATGATGGTGATACGCTGACTGTGGTTGGGAGCACGCCTGCCAGTCACGGCACGGCAAACTGCACGGCGACGGGCTGCACGTATACGCCGAACGCCAATTACTATGGCACGGACAGCTTCACTTACATGATTTCTGACGGAAACGGCGGGTTCGATACGGCGACGGTTTACATCACTGTCACGCCTGTCAACGATGTACCCGTTGCGCAAAACAACAACTACTCGACCAACGAAGATACGCCGTTGTTTGTGAGTGCGCCAGGCGTGCTGGACAACGATACTGATACAGACGGTAACTCATTGACAGCAGTGCTGGTCGATAACCCTTCATTTGGTGGGATTGAGTTTTTTAGCGACGGCTCGTTCAACTATTACCCCTATGCGGGAACCAGCGGCGTCGACAGCTTCACCTACAAGGCGAATGACGGCAGCGCCGACTCGAACGTCGCGACGGTGTACATCAACGTCAATTCAGTCAATGATGCGCCGGTTGCGTTTGATGACTGCTCTCCGCCGTATACGACTGATGAGGACACATTACTGGAAGTTGCTGCGCCAGGCGTGCTGACGAATGACAGCGATCCCGATGGCGATACTGACACGCTGACGGCTTCGCTGTTGATAGACGCTGCATACGGTACGGCGACGGTGAACAGCGATGGCTCATTCAGCTACATGCCCGACGAAAATTTCTACGGCGATGACAGCTTCACCTATCAGGTCACTGACGGGCACGAAGGTTACGACTCAGCCGTCGTGTGCGTCAGCGTGAATCCAGTAAATGATGCGCCTGATGCAGTCGCTGATAATTACACGACACCCTACGACACCCCGCTTCATATGAATGTACCGGGTGTGTTGGCGAACGACACGGATGCCGATGGCGGTACGCTAACAGTATCAGCATATGACTCAAGCACGGCGCAAGGTGGTTCAGTCACCATGAACCCCGATGGTTCGTTTGACTACACTCCTGATCCAGGATTTTCGGGAGACGACAGTTTCAGCTACACAATTTCCGATGGACAGGGTGGTACGGATACGGCGACGGTGTTCATCAATGTCCAATCACCCTTGGACAGCGACGGCGATGGAATCCCCGATAGCGGTGATAACTGCTCCAACGTACATAACCCCGATCAGGCAGATCTCGATGGGGACGGTATCGGTGACGCCTGTGATGATGACGCTGATAACGATGGTTTCCCGAACGTTAGCGATAACTGCCCGTTCATATCCAACGACGATCAGACAGACAGTGATAATGATGGTATCGGCAACGCCTGCGACGATACACCGTTTGGTCCTGACAGTGATGGCGATGGGGTCGCCGATTCGCTGGACAACTGCCCCACAGTTCCTAATTCCGATCAGACGGATAGTGATAGCGATGGTATCGGTGATGCCTGCACTGGCGAACTGACGATCACGCTGAGTTGGGACAACAGCAACGACATGGACTTACACGTTACGGATCCAAACGCTGTCGAGATTTGGTATGCTGCGCCCTCACCGGACGGGACAGATGGATACCTTGACCGCGACTCCAACGTTGGCTGTAACGACGATGGGCGACTGGAGCACGTCTTCTGGCCCACAGGCACAACACCGCCGACAGGCACTTATAATGTCGATGTCGTGACGTTCCAATCCTGTAACGAAAGTGCCGCCAACTGGACGGTGATGATACAGGTCGATGGGGTAGTAGCATTAACACAAACCGGAAGCGGCACGGGTGAGTTCTACTTCTCACTCGATGGCGAGGGCACAGTCACGCTCGTACCGCCACCCGGTGATGAGTAGCGGCTCGATCTTCATCCGCTGAATGCGTAAATTGTTACAGCGAGGTAAGGCACACGTCTTGCCTCGCTGTTTTTGATGATAACCCCCTGATTGAGTTCAATTCTATTGTTTCCGTCCCCAAAGGGCTTGATTAAATCGTAATATTTGTTGATTAGATGTAATATTGATCTTCATAAAGTTTATATTTTGTTACAGATGTTGCACTTAACAAACTTGCCGCCCGAAACGATTTGAAATATAGTTTTCTATATGCAAAGGAATTACATTACATACATAACAGAAAATATTACTGAGTTTTCGGCAGTTTCACACTATCCGTTATCCTACAGCCATCGTAGCGAGTTTTCGGGGGTATCATGCTGAGTAAGAAAAAATTCAATATGGTCTTGCTGCTCATCCTTGCGATGGGCGTTTTGCTTTTAGGGCGCACTTCATCAAACGTAGTGCGGGCTGCCAGCAACGCCTGCGCCGTGACGCCTAGCCAGCTTGCCGGGCAGGGCGACTATGCCGTGACAGGCTTGGGCAATTACGCCGTCACCGGCTTAGGCAATTACGTCGTCACTGGCTTGGGACAATACGCCGTGACAGGCTTGGGACAGTACGCCGTGACGGGTTTAGGGTATCTGACTCAGCAGGAGTTAGAGGATCTGCTCACCGAGATTCAGAACAATACAGTTTCAACTGCCTGGTTCAATAACCTGTTAAGTCTCATTCGCCCTTCCAACGCTGTCGGCTTTGATAGTGTGCGAACAGCTATTCTAGTGGCTGACGATTTTGAAGACGTGGGTCAAGAAACACCAGAACCCGAACATGGCGAACTAGTGATGAAAGTGTTTCAGGATGTCCTCGCAGTCGCGGGTGTCACGAATGTTGATCTCTTCCCCGTAGACATCAGCGTCAACGGCAGTTTTGAACTTGATGGCATTGCCAGCCGCATCGCCGCGAAGGTGACGGAACTGCAAGGGCTTCCCAACCCCTATAATCATTTTGTGCTGAATATGAGCTTCGGCTTGATACCTTGTGAGGATCAGGAAACAGGCTTTAGCTTCCAGGACTTTTTGGACGCTGCTGAGAACCCGCCCGTGATTCCGATTTTGGAATGCGTTGAACCGATTTACAGCGAAGGTGACTACATCTCAGGCTACCGCGCGTATTTCGGCTACAACAATCTAGCGAGCACGGTACAGGTCATCCCTGTCGGCTCGGATAACTTTCTTACCTACTCAGGCTATGAGGATTACGGCGAATCTGCGGACTATGAGGAGGATGATCCACAAAATACCATCTTCCAACCTGGACGCGCATATTTTGTATTCAGCGTTGAATTTGATAACTATTACACCACCAGCGTGACGTGGACGCTGCGCAGCGTTGATGGCGTTGCCAACAGTGTCACCGCAAACTCCGAATCGCCGTTGTGTGAAGAATTAAGCAGCCAAGATGACGAGGAAGACCCCGGTTATGACCACATTGTCCCCTTCGTCGATTGTGTGCGCGCGAATCCTGATAATACGTACACCGCATTCTTTGGCTACGAAAATCCTGACTCGGTTGCCGAATATGTCAAAATAGGCGGAGGCAATCGCTTCACCCCGACGCCGCGTGATCGCGGACAACCCCGCTACTTCCTGCCGGGTATTCACAATTTTGTGTTCCAGGTCGATTTCGCGGGTGGCGAATTGAAGTGGCGTGTGCGTGGACGTATGGCAACGGCGAACAGCGCCGATTCAGGACAGGCTTGCGAACCCGGCGAGGCTCCGCAGCCCTTCAACCGCTTCGGCATACTGGACTACCTTCTCTACAACCAGCATCTTGAGCGCGATGAAGTAACACCTTTCCTGAACACGCTGGAAGATAATCTGGAAGACTCAGCTGTCGCCAGCCTGCGTGATCTGCTGCAAGGGTATCTCGATCAGAGCGCAGCGCCCGGAAACTTCGCCTTCATTCCAGTCGCGTCGGCGGGGAACTTCGCAGTGCTGTTAGGCACAGACCCGCTGTCGCCTGCCCGCCTGTCACAAACGATTGCGGTGAGCGCGACACTGGGGAATTTTGGTCCTCTGTGGGTGTCGTCGCATTTTGGCGATGTCACTGCGCCGGGCGTGTGGTATCCGTTTGGGGCGAATTTCTTTGGCTCAGGCACGTCGTTCTCTGCGCCGCAGGTGAGCATGGTCGCGGCGCTGTACTTGACATACCCCGATGCCTGCAACTTCTTCGACGGGCGTCCGCCTCTGGACAACCCCGATAAAACGGCGAACGCGATCTTCACGAATACGCTCATGCCGCTGGCGTGCGATGCGCCTGTGAACAACGCGCCGGATGCTGTTGACGATGAAGTGACGACGGACGAAGATACACCCGTTGTCGTTAACGTTCTGAGCAATGACACTGACCCTGATGGCGATACGCTCACCGTAGTCGGCAATACACAGGGCACGAATGGCTCAGTGGTTTGCAATGGTACAACCTGCACTTACACGCCCAACAGTGGCTTCACGGGTGATGACTCGTTCACCTATATGATCTCTGATGGGCATGGTGGCATGGATTCGGCAACTGTGACAGTGCATGTTGAGGCTGTCGTCACCGAGACACCCACCGATACACCAACAGAGACTCCAACTGAGACACCGACGGACACTCCAACCGAGACTCCGACGGAAACCCCCACTGAAACCCCAACCGACACGGCAACACCTGTTGTGCCTGCGGAATGCGGTCCCAACTTCGTGCTGACAGGTCAAATCTTCACGGGTACAGATCGTTCGGACTTCATCGAAGGCACAGAGAGCAATGATGTCCTTATTGGTCTCGGCGGTCCCGACGAATTGTACGGTCTCGGCGGTGATGACTGCATTATCGGCGGACGTGGACTGGACAACCTGTACGGCGGCGATGGCAACGATTTAATCCTCGGCGGCGATGGTATGGATTATATCGACGCGGGTGCTGGCGACGACGTGGTTTATGGCGAGGGCGATGACGATCTCATCGGTGGTCGCGATGGTAATGATCGTCTGTTTGGTGGCAGCGGCAGCGACTGCATCTTTGGCAATGGCGGCGATGACTACCTTGAAGGCAACGATGGCAGCGATGCGCCATTAACAGGTGGTGATGGCAGCGATATCGTTTACGGCGGTGAAGGGCATGACGAACTCTTTGGTGATGCCTACACAGGCAGTTCAGCGCATGATGCTTTCGATGACGACGTGATTACCACGCCGGGCAATGACCAACTATTTGGTGAGTCTGGCGACGATGACATGTTTGGCGGTGCTGGCAATGATGTGATGGACGCTGGCAGTGGCGACGACAATCTGCTTGGCGAAGACGGTGATGATACGCTGACAGGCGCAGATCAGAGCGACAGCTTTGACGGCGGCGCTGGGGCAGGGGACACCGCAGTAGATTTCGATTTCGAGATCGACCTATGCTTTGATGTGGAGTTCGGCTGTGAGCCACCAACACCTACGCCGACAGAAACCCCAACCGAGACGCCAACGGAGACTCCTACAGAGACAGTAACGGAGACTCCTACAGAGACAGCAACGCTAACGGAAACACCGACGGAAACGCCAACGGAAACACCAACGGAAACGCCGACGGAAACGCCGACGGAAACCCCAACGGAAACGCCGACGGAAACCCCAACACCTTAAACGCCATATCATCAACTACAGTATAAGATTCGCTCACAGCGCATGATCGTTAAACCAATAAGGGTTATGTGCTGTGAGTTTTTGTCATGTATCGCCAACATTCTCTATCTGCCCATAAACCTCGCCACAACTTCACCTCTCGTATACACCGTCGATTGAGAGCACATCATGCCCTTATAACATGACCATAAAATGTGTCCTGCGCTTTTGTTGATGTCTCAAATTCGTTATTTTTCCTGTTAGATTTTGTAACAAAGCGCATGAAGGCGCATGACGGTTCACGCACAAAATAGGTCATGTGACCCAGAGCGATTCGAGACAACTCTCCTATTGAATAACCATTCTTCTTTCCTATAAATAGGAAGTAAAGATATATTACGCTTAGCAATTAGAGATGATGTTTCTGCATGATTTTTGTAATGTTTTAACAAATAAACGTAAGAATAATTTGTTGATGAGTTCGCTTCACATTGGTGAATTTATAAGAAGTTTGTCAAAATTTTGTAGTGAAGCCGAAATTTTTGCAACATGTACTGTAATGTACAGTATGAAATTAATAAATAAATAGATTATATTTTGATAGGCATTCTTTATGCTGATCGTAAGCTAGAGATAGGAGACTGTATGACCATCAGGCGACTCCATGGTAATTGGAAAACTGTTTGCTTTATTGCATTAGTGTTAATTGCGGTGCTAGGGATTTTCTCTAGCAATGTATCAGCACAAGCGCCCCTCGTAGAAGTCTCGGTTGACTGCGTGCGTGACCTTGGCGGGGGTAACTTTGTCGCGTACTTTAATTATGAAAATCTGACAAACCCGCAAGTCACCATCAGTGGCGGCGACATCACACAGAACGAAGTTGTAGGCGGCGCACCCAATGATCCACCTGGCTTGCCAACCAGCTTCCTGCCTGGTGCGTCTGATCCATTTCCTAACTCCGTACTCGTGGTGCCGTTCACTGCTCCGGCGACGGTGACATGGAACGTGAACACAGTGGGCGGTGCACTATCAACGGCAACAGCCAGCGCTGACAGTCCTCGCTGTAACTACATCATCGTCATCCAGAAATTCTGGCTCGATGCAAGCCAGGTACCCCAGTTGACACCGCCGACAGATCTTGATGACATTGAAGTTGCGAATGGTGTGCAGTGGATGCTCACCATCAACACCTATGATATTGCAGGCGGCGATGCAGGTGTTTATACCTGTCGCTATACCGTTACTATCGGTACCGACTATCAGGCACCGCTGACCTGTTTTGATCCCAACGGTGTAGGCTTACTCAGCACAAACATTCCTGTTCCGGCAGGGGGTCGCTATGATGTGCTTGAAACGAGTCTCGCGCCGGACTATGTGCCAGCGGAAGACGGCGGCGTGGGTGAAGGTTTCACCACTGATCCCTTCAGCTTCTGTATCCCGGGTGCCGGACCAAACTGTGCGCATGATGTAACGAACCGTCCCGGTGTAGAAGGTGGAACTGGCACGCTCAACATTCGCAAGGTACGGGATGTGGACAGCAGCGGCACCGAAAACACGGGTGATACGCCTGTCGAGAACTGGCAGTTTACTGTCGTTAATACCGATACCAACGTGCAGCAGGTGGTGACGACTGGCGTCGATGGTTCGGTGAGTATCCAGAACTTAGCCGCTGGCAGCTACACAGTGACTGAAGCCAGCGCCCCTGTTGGAGATACTACCCAGTGCTGGTCATTCAGCTTCAGCGTGCCACCGGGTGCCACTGCTCAAGCGCCGACAGTTGCCGCTTCGGTTGCGAATGGAGCAGCGACGGAAGTCGTTTTCGGCAATATCTGCACGACAACCGCAACACCTACCGACACTCCAACGGAGACACCGACAGATACACCCACCGAAACCCCAACGGATACTCCAACGGATACTCCAACCGAAACACCCACTGAAACCCCGACTGACACGCCAACTGGCACGACGCCACCTCCGGCTCCTGCTGAATGTGGTCCCGGCTTCGTACTGACGGGTGAGATCATCACGGGTACAGATCGTTCGGACTTCATCGAAGGCACGCCCGGTAACGATGTGATCTTCGGTCTTGGTGGTCCCGATGAAATCTATGGTCTCACGGGTGATGACTGTATCTTCGGTGGTCGCGGTCTGGACAACCTGTACGGCAACGAAGGCAACGACCTGATCTTCGGCAACGAAGGCGACGATTACATCGAAGCTGGCGCAGGCGTTGACACCGTTCGTGGTAACGAAGGCGACGACCTGATTCTGGGCGGCGATGACAACGACCTGCTGTATGGCGACGCGGGCAGTGACTGCATCTTCGGTCAGAACGGCAACGACTACATCGAAGGTAACGATGGCAGCGACGCCCCGCTGGTCGGTGGCGCTGGCAATGACACCGTTAACGGTGGCGCAGGACACGACGACATCTACGGCGACGCTTACACCGGCGGCGGCGGTCACGCGCAGTTCCCGACGGACTCTGGCGCGCTGGGCGACGACACGCTGAACGGCGACTCTGGTGATGACACCATCTCTGGTGGCGGCGGCAACGACGCGATCAACGGCGGTGAAGGCGATGACCAGATGTTTGGCGAAGACGGCGACGACACCGAGACCGGCGGGACAGGCAGCGACCTGTTCGATGGCGGCGCGCACGTTCAAGGCGACACCGCGACGGATGCCGTTCTGACTGATCCTGATTGGGATGTCTGCGTCAGAATCGAGTTCGGCTGCGGCGCTCCGACGGAAACTCCAAC
>CALMZT010000318.1 GCA_937870805.1 uncultured Chloroflexota bacterium | reverse complement strand
TGATGCCCTGCTGTTCGCCACGAAAGGCGATGAATGTACTATCGGGAGACCACGCGGGCTGTGACGCGCCGATCTCAACAGGCGAGAGTTTATATATCGCGCGGCTGCTGACATCGACTACGTAAATCGCTGCGGGACTGTTGTTACTTTCGTGTCCGGTGAAGGCGATGCGCGTGCCATCCGGCGACCACACGAGTTCACGGATAGCGCGATAGGAGCGTTCAGGCATGAGATTGCGCAGCGTCGAGCCAGCGCTCAGGTAGATGCGCTGGCTCAGGCGATAGCGCGACTGATCGGCGGCGATGAATGCCAGCGTTGTGCCATCAGGCGACCACGCAGCATCAAAAGTTCCTGTGTCATAAGTGGCGGTATTGGGAACAAGCAGACGCCGCTGGCTGCTGTACAAATCGAGAGCAATGATACTCGTGCCTTCGCCCGTGAGCGTTATCAGCCCGCGCGAGGACAGCGCGAAATCGCTGGCGGGATTGATGATGATGGGCAGGGATAAACCATGCTCGACATCGACCAGCGTGATCTGTCGCTGGAAGCTCTCACGGTCATGCGTGCTGTGCAGCAGTTGATGACCTGGCAGCAGCCCCCCGACAACGCCAGCGCCGAATGCCAGCACGGCGCAGACGCTCCACAACAATAGCATCAGGCGTGCCAGCCTGCGGAACATAGGCTACGTCTTGCCTTCCCGAAACGCTCTGGCGCGGCGCACGCAGGTTTCTGCCGAGCGCTCGTTGGAGGCAATTTCATCGGGTGTTAGATCGCGCACGACTTTGGCGGGCGTGCCCATAATCAGCGAGTTCGCGGGGAATACTTTGCCCTGTGCTAGCAAGGAGTTCGCAGCCGCTTCTACACCTCCCACACGACGATAGGTTTCGACATGCTGTGCAAGCTGCGCAATGCGCGAAGGCAGTGTCATGCCTTCACCCTTCACCCGCTGCGGCATCCCTGAGCCATCCCAATTTTCAAAGGTGTGCCATAAGGAATTTTGAATCGACTTTTCAAAGCCCAGACTTGCCGCAAGCTGCTGCGCGACTTCACAGTTTTCGCGCACATGATAGGGCATTGCGCTGGGCATTTGGACAACCGCGCGAAGTCGCTGGTGAGGCGGCTGTCCCACGCCTGCGTAGCGCAGCATCCACCCTAACATTTCGTTGAACTGCGTGGTGTCGATCAGGCTGTAAGCCGCACCTGCCGCTGCCGGGTCGTCGCCCATCAGGTCAATCATCCCGCTAACGTCTGCTGTGCAACCGATATGCCGCAGCAGCGCGACATAATACACTTCGCGTAATTCCTGATCGCTTAAGCCTAATGCCTCTCCCAGCCGTACTCCGATCAACGCGGAACACACTGCCCACTCCATCGGACGCCCGGTACCGAAATCCGTGGCTAAGGAGAGCGCCATCATCAATTCAGCCTGGCGTACACCGGAGTCCTGCTTGCGCATCATCCTTTTCCTCTACGGCAGCCATGTGGCGGACGAAAGCTGCCCGTTGCCATCGTGATACGTCACTTGTCGCTGGTTGCTGCCGTCGGCGTTCATGATGTAGATCTGCGGCGTGCCGCTGCGCTGCGAGGTAAACGCAATCTGAGCGCCATCACGCGACCAGACGGGGAAGCGATCAGCCGCCGGATTTTGTGACAGGTTGGCAATGTACCTGCCATCGGGGTCAATCGCAAATATTTCGGAGTTCCCCGTATAATCCGTCTCGAAGACCAGGCGGCTGCCATCGGGCGACCAGCGCGGCAGGGTGTTGAAAGCATCATTATTGACGAGTTCGCGCGTTGTGCCGTAGATGATACTGCCCTCAGCATCGACTTCCGAAACATAGATGTTGGCACGCAGCGCCGAGTACAGCACGTAGGCGATGTATCTGCCATCGGGCGACCACGCAGGCAGCGCGCGAATGCCCGTGTTATACGTGAAGTTGACGAGTTCTCCGGTTTGGCTGTTGACCAAGAACGTCGACTCTTGCCCGACGCCAAGCGTGGAATACATGATACGGATATTATCAGGAAGCCACACGGCGTAAACATTGGTGTATGGCGACATACGCTGTGAGAGGTTGCGGCGCTGGCTGCCATCACTGTTCATAGCGTACAGCGTCACGCGCGAGGCATTATCTTCCAGCGACATAAATGCCACCTGCGCGCCATCGGGCGACCATACAGGATACTCATCGCGCACCGCATCAGGCGAAAGCTGGATTTCGTTCCCTTCGCTGTCCATGCGGAAAATAATATTGTGCCGTTCTTCGGTAAAGCGCGAAAACACCAACTGTCCATCCGGCGCAAACGAAATCATGCGATCATACACGCCGTCAATCAAGCGTGCTGTCAATCCGCGCGCTAGATCGACCACGTAGAAGGTCGCCGCGTATTCACTGCCGCGCACGGCAAACGCCAACTGCGTACTCGGTGGCAGCGCCACGCCGACCATCCGCGCGCCAACGATCAGCGCCATGCACAACAGCAGCGTGATGCACGCGCTGCGCGAACAGGTTTTCATCATTAAGGCTAAGGTACTGCTCATCACTCTTCACTCTACGTCCAACTTACCACATCATTCAGTCTATTTTCATGCGCAAACGCTCGACACCGCACGTCCCAGGTCCCTCTCCATGTGGCTAAAGCCCAACCGCCAGAAGCGTCCCTGAAATGGGTAAGCGAAGCGCCGGGATTAAGGGTTTACAAGGGTAGGTTTTTAATTCTTGGTACAAAATTGTCCCTGCCGAGGCGTATGTTTTAAGCCCCTCGCCCGCCACACACCTCAACCTACGCTCAAGTTCCGGCAGGGGAGAGGGGTTGGGGTGAGGTCATGGCGTGTGCTCAATCTCATCGGTAGTTCAATTCCCCCTTGTCTCTCTGTTCTTCCTGGCGTTGCGTTGTACTCAACGACGGCGTCTTGGCGGTTCATACTGTATTTCCCTCATTGCTCATTGCTCGTTGCTTTTAACTCTCTTAGCGGTTCAATTCTGTCTTTGCTGATCGCTGACCGCTTTTTACTCAGGGAATCCACACAGGCGGCGCGTTCACCAGCGGCACGTCATACGTTAGCCGACGCGCGCTGTTGACATCGCCTACATCCATCACGTACAGGTCGAGTGTGCCACTGCGCGTCGAAAGGAACGCCATTTGCCTGCCATCCGGCGACCACGACGGCGCGAAGTTGTTAAAGCGGCTGTCGGATAAACTGCGACGGTTGCCGCTGCTGTCCATCAGGCATAAGTCTAAATCGCTCAGGCGTCCGCCGCAAAAGAAAGCCAGCGTCGCGCCATCCGGCGACCATAATGGTAGGAGATCGTAGGAACTGCCATTTGACAGCGAGTGTAAATTGCTGCCATCGGCGTTGACGGCGTAAAGCTGTGCGCGCCCGCCATCGCGCGTCGAGGCGAAGACAAGCTCGCGGCTGTCCGGCGACCATGTGAATAAATAATCATGGGAGGCGCTGCGCGATAGGTTCGCTTCCAAACCATCTGCGACGCGCACGCTGTAAATCTCAGTATCAGCGTCCGTGCGCGCGACAAATGCAATGTATGCGCCGGACGGCGACCACGCAAAGTTCTCGACGTAATGTCGAGGCGAAAGGTTGCGCACATCCGTGCCATCGCTGTCCATGATGTGTACCTGAGGCAGCGTGCGCCGCGCAGACAGGAAGGCAATATACCGTCCATCCGGCGACCACGCCGGCGCAGAATCGCTGAAGCCCACCTGCGAAAGCTGCTGTGGCGTACTGCCTGACGTATCGGTGACAAAAATACGGTTCTGGCGATTGCTGACGCTCACGAAGGCGATGCGCTGTCCATCCGGCGACCACGCAGGGCGGTAGTCATTGGAATTGACATTGGAAAGCCGCTGCTGCCTGCCGCTGGGAATATCAAGCATGAACACATTCACGTCATCGTTGTAGATCAACTGTGTGCCGCGCGGTGACATTTCAAAATGACTCGGCGTCGCAGCAGCGTTCAGCGGCAGCACAATCCCCATCTGCGCGTCTGCCATGTAGATGCCGCGGCGATCTGTGGCAAGCAGCAGCATTCCACCGTGCAGCGTCGTGCCTAGCCAGCGCGCGCCCGTCACGAACAGCACGCAGATCACTATCGACGTGAATGCCCCACGCGCAAGACCTCGCATCATTGCCTGCTGCTTATTCTGCCTCGCCTTCAGTTTCTTCGCCCTCAGCGCCCGCCTGTTCTGCTAATTCACGATCCAGCATGTACAAGCCTGGCGCGAAGTCTTGTACACGCTTCAGCTTTTGAATGGCGTCGACGACGATTTCTTCTTCTTCGACCTGTTCATCGACAAACCATTGCAGGAAGCTCTCTGTGGCATGGTCGCGTTCTGTGCGCGCCAAATCGACTAAGGCGTTGATGGCTGCGGTGACTTTCTCTTCATGGTGCAGCGCATCCTCAAAGGCAGCTAATGGCGACTGCCAATCTGTCTTGGGTGGCGCAATCGCCGTGAGCAGCACACGCCCGCGCCGATGATGGACAAAATCGTAGAGCTTCATAGCGTGAACCATTTCTTCTTCGGCATGGTGGCGTGTCCATGCGCTGAACCCTTTTAAACCATCGGCTTCAAAATGCGCCGCCATCGACAGATAGGTATAAAACGCGCCGAGTTCCATATTGATCTGTTCGTTCAAGGCGTTCTGGACTTTTTCGTTGAGCATCAGGTTTCCTTCTCAATAGATCCCCATTCGGGTGATTTTAACAGAAACATTTTGACCGCGCAGAATTTTCGTTATTGTCCCTTATCATAAGTCTTCTTCGCCAGAATCGCGTATATTTCACATTTCTCTGTGATAAGGGATCTTATCATGAGTAATGCGCTGCGGTGGATATTTGAAGTAAATTGCGTGTGATGCGCTACAATAGCAACACTATTGGCTGGACAGCTTAATGCACCTATGAGCCGCCAACATGCTGCACCCTATCGAAGATCATTGTCTATTCGGAAGGGCGCAGCAGCAGAACACATGTCAACAGCTTGGCACAAAGCTACGCGAAGCGTTCAATGCTTGATGGGGGATTTGTCTATGCCAATCAAGAAAACTCGTCATATGGAACAGTGGGAAGTCGATGATCGTTACTTGTGCAGCTTTTGGTTCCGACCTGCCGCTGCGGGTGATTGGCACTGGAACGTCATCGACCTCAACACGGGACATAGTAGAGGCGGCTCCGCTTCTACCGAAGGTGAGGCAAGAGACGAGATCACTCAGCATCTTGAAACCTTCAATGACCAGCAGTCTTCGTAGAAGTTTACAGAGATCATCCTGCAAATTTGAAATGATGATATGCTAAGCAAAAAGGAGGATGATAGTGATTGACATTCTTGTCGAGATGGCGTTGAAAGAAGGTTACACGCTGGATTCCGATACCATTGCCATTCTGCGAGAGATGTATATCTTGCACGAAATCGCCAGCGATGTTCGTGGTGAACCCGGAAAAACTTACTCCATTGAAGAAGCAGATGAGTTAACCAAAGATGACATTGACCTCGAAGACTTCCTGCAAGCGCCGCAGCCTTCAACAGCGAAGAAGGAATAATGTACAAAATCAAAATCACGGTTAAAGCGCGACAAATCGCTGAACGTGAAAAAGTGCCTGACAGTGAAGTTCATCGTCAGGCGCTTTTAATTCAGGAGCTGACGTTACGCACCCTGAACCTGTGAACAAGGGGTTTAAACCCCTTGTTCGAGCTACACCTGCGTAACATCAGTCAGGAGGTAACGAATCAAGCAGGCTGGCGATCAGACTACCGAATTAAGCTGATCGAGTCGTTGCGACCTAACCTTGTTCATCGTTTCTGTGAAGACGATAGCGATTTGCGTACTGTATTTGAGGTCATCGAATATAACGAGCAAGCTAAGAAAGAAAGTGGTTTGCAAGGGCTGGTGCGTATTCTCGGTGTTTACCAGCGCGATAAAGACTTACCGCCGCATCAGGCAGACTACGAGGCTTAAACATATTGTCAAGCGACCTCTGACGCGCTATCCTCTGACGATCATGGGTGAGGGGGATGAGCATGGGCGACGCGACGAACGGCTACGACTATGACATGATCGTCATCGGCACAGGACCGGCGGGACAGCGCGCGGCAGTACAGGCTGCCAAACTGGAGAAGCGCGTCGCCGTGATCGAACGCAAATCCGTCGTCGGCGGTGTGTGCATCAACACAGGGACGATTCCCAGCAAGACGCTGCGCGAAGCGGTGCTGCATCTCTCTGGCTTTTCGCAGCGCGGACTCTACGGCGCGTCGTATACTGTGAAAGAGAAAATCACGATCAACGACCTGATGTTTCGCACGGATAATGTCGTGCGCAACGAGATTGATGTGATTCGTCACCAACTGGTGCGCAACAATATCGACGTGATCTCAGCGGAGGCGTCGTTCGTTGATTCCCATACGCTGCGCCTGAAATACATTGATGAGCATGGACACCGTGACGTGACCACCGCCAATACCGTTATCGCCACAGGCACGACAGTCACGCGCGACGACGGCATCCCCTTTAATGACCGCGACATTTTTACCAGCGACGAAATTTTGCATCTTGATCGTATCCCGCGCACGCTGACGGTCATCGGCGCGGGCGTCATTGGCTGCGAATACGCGACGATCTTTGCGGCGTTGGGCGTGCGTGTGACGCTGGTTGATAAGCGGGCGCGGCTGCTGTCGTTTGTCGATGCGGAAATCATCGAAGAACTCATCCACCATATGCGCCAGAACCGCATCACGCTGCGGCTGGGTGAAGAAGTCAGCGGCATTGAGACGGTGGCGCATGACAACGGCGGTGAGCGTGTGAAGATTCATCTCGGCAGCGGCAAGCAGATCATCACCGAAAAAGCGCTGTACTCGATTGGGCGCACCGGAGCGACGAGCGCGCTCAACCTGCCTGCTGCGGGCTTGGACGTGGATGATCGCGGGCGGCTGCGCGTCAACAAACAGTTTCAGACGGAGATTTCGCACATCTACGCGGTGGGCGACGTGATTGGCTTTCCGAGCCTGGCAAGCACGTCGATGGAGCAGGGACGGCTGGCGACGTGTCATGCGTTTGGCGTGGAGACGCGCGTGATTCCAGAGTTGTTTCCCTACGGCGTGTACACCATCCCGGAGATCTCGATTGTCGGGCGCAACGAGGAAGAATTGACCAACGCGGGCGTACCGTATGAGGTGGGTAAGGCGAACTACCGTGAGATTGCGCGCGGGCAGATCATCGGCGACCAGACGGGGCTGCTGAAGCTGATTTTTCACCTGGAAACACGTAAGCTGCTGGGCGTACATATCATCGGGACGGGGGCGAGTGAGCTTATTCACATCGGGCAGGCGGTGCTGGCGTTCGGCGGCACGGTGGATTATTTTGTCGATACCGTGTTCAATTACCCGACGCTGGCGGAGTCCTATAAGACGGCGGCGTTCGATGGCTTGAACCGAATGCGGTAGGGTTAAAAGTGGTTGGAAAGCGCTAACATGCTTAAGAGAAGTGCCGAGTGGAGCGTAGTGAGTTCAAACAGTGGAACATAAGGTGGCATGAACAGCGTGCGTAAAGCGCCCGTGTGAAGCCTTCACGGCGGATTAAAGGCACGTCTTTTCGCTCCTGTTTATTACAACAGTACGTCATACAAAATATCGGCGTCATGAGTTAGAAAAAGTTAGCAAATTCTAGCATCAGCGCTTGGAGGTTAATATTGAACGTCAGTTGTGTTTAAGACGCCACGGTAGTGCGCTCCCCTAACAAAAGTACGGGCTTTGAACAAAAGATGCGCCAAACGAATTAACTATGTGGCGCATCTTTTATGTGCTTTGCACTTTTACACACTTTTTAATATCCTAATCTTTTCCAAAGACCCCAAAGAGCCAGGCAAGAAAGAATATACCGGCAACAGTGCTCCCTTCAGTCAGCAGAAATAGTAACTGACGTTACGCACCCTGAACCTGTGAACAAGGGGTTTAAACCCCTTGTTCGAGCAGAACCTGCGTAACATCAG
>CALMZT010000317.1 GCA_937870805.1 uncultured Chloroflexota bacterium | reverse complement strand
GATCTTCCTTGACCCAATTCGTGATTTTGATGCAATCGCTCTGCGCGATCAAGTCTTCAAACTGTTTTACACCCATCATGAGCCACTTTTTATAAAATCACTTTCAGCGTATGGGACTAAAACGCTAAGAATCTATCTGAATATTCGTTTTTTGTCCCTCAGGGCGCACACATTGGTGCGCCCCTACGAAGTAAGGTGATTGAATTTTCAGACGGGTTCTAAGATGACCCTGCGTTTCTACTCATTGCTCATTGCTTTCCACTTTCTTCACTGCTTATCCCACTTTTTCGCGGCGTCTTGCAGCGCGTTCATGTGCTCGTCAGTGACGTGTCCCGTGAGCAGGATGTAGGCGTTGGTGTCGAGGCGCTCAACGGCGTCGAAGGTGGCGTTGAGGTCTTTGCCCATGCAGAACACACCATGCCAGGGCGCGATGCAAGCAGCGGCGTGCTTACGGATGCGCGTTTCCTGTCCCCGAATGGCATTGGTGACATTTTCCGCCAACACCGGACTGTGTGCTGGTGCGAAATCAATGACTGGAATGATACCGAATTTCAGCGTGGCTTCCAGCGCGGGCGGCATGGGGCGCGCCATCGCGGCAAAGACCAGCAGGTGACGCGGGTGACAGTGAATCACGCTGTTGCCATGTTCACGAAACTCACGGTGCAAGCTGAGGTGAACACGCGACTCGCGCGAGAGTTCGCCTTTGCCTTCAAGGATGTTACCGTCGAGATCGACCACCATTACGTCGTCGGGTGCGAGCGCCCACAGATGTTTTTGTCCGCTGTAGCGCGGGGAAATGCATACATGGTTTTCTACTCGCACGCTGATGTTGCCGCCGCCAGAATCGGTCAGTTGCCGCGCAAACAGCAGCGCGCCGATGCGGGCGATGTGGGCGCGGGTATAGGCGATGAGTTCTTGCATAGTGTTTCCCCTGAACAATATCGTATCGAATGCGTTGAGAGTTTAATGCGCAGAAGGGAAATTACAAGCAGACCATTCGCACCAGGCAGCAGCACCGGAGACTAAAAGGCTTGTCCGAAGTTAAGTTTTGGTTCGTGTCGCTTCGCAGCGGGTTCAAAACCCGCCGCTAGTGGCCCTCTGGAAACCTCTGAAGAGGTTCGATGATTGAAGTACAGTCTGAGAATAACCCTTTATGCTCTTTAACGAAATAATACGGAGTACGGGATTCGTAGAGGCAGACCAATGTGTCTGCCTACCAGCGGGCGCACACGCAGGTGCGCCCCTACGCGGGTGTCCGTATTTAATAGTAAAACTGCATTAGTCTCTGGCGCTGAAAAACACACCTTTAAGGCTTGATGTAGTTTTCCAATTCACGTATGGAGAAGGGTTCATCTGCGCCCCTCTAGCACTTGCCTTGTATGATGCTGCGTTTGCTAATCCCCGCTGCCCTCATCAGCCGGTGGTGGCTCATCTGCTGGCACGTCATCCGGGAACGGCTCGTCTGGCGGCACATCATACGAGAGTGGCTCCTCCGTCTCCACAATATCGGGCAAGGGTTCATCCGTTTCCACAATGTCCGGCGTCGGTTCTTCTTCAATGCTTTCGGGCGTTGCCTCGTCATCAATCATCTCTTCAGGCAGCACCTCTTCGTCTACAATCTCTTCAGGCAGCACCTCTTCGACTACGATGTCGAGTGTTTCATCTTCAAAGACTTCGGCTTCTTCAGGCGCACCATCGGCAAGCCCATCTTCGTCCAGCGGCACTTCCGTATACTCGCCCGTCTCGACAATCTCAGTTTCGCCGTCAGCCGTCACTTCGCCATGCCCTTCCAGTACGGCAACGTTCAGCGCGCGTTCATTGGTCGAGAAAAATGCTGTTGACCCCAAACGCACTTCCACTTCGTTAATCAGGAAGTTGATTTCGCCTACACCCTGCGGCGTCTGAATCAGGATGCCGCTGTTAGGCGCTTCGGCACAGGGGCGATCATTGCCGCCTGTTTGCAGGATAAACGCCTGCATCGGACCATACGGCACATCATTCGCGCCCGCCAGCGCCAGCGTACTCACATCGCCCTCGATTTGCAGCGCGCCTGCTTCCACCCATCCTGTGCTTTGTTCGGTGGCAATCCGAATCCATGCATTATCTTCTGAACGACCATTCGCCCGTACTGCTGCCCCAGCCGTGAGCGATTCTACTGCGACAGTGCCGCTTGGTTCCGTGTAAACCGTCACCGCACTGGTTGTCGTCGTGGGCAGTTCGACAACCGGCGCGCCCTGATTGGTAATGGTCACATCGCCAAACAACGCCATCGTCACATTTTCCGACATGTCAGGATTGATGCTGGCGCGCACCTGCATCAGCACCACGCCCCACACCTGATCCTCAAGGCGCATACTGGCAAGGCGCATCGACTCAATAGCGCCTACATCGGCAACGTCGCCGGGCACTGAAAACGTCAAATCGTCCTCGCTGGAAGTCACTTCCAGGCGGTCATTCCCATAGCACGCTTGATCGCGCCCCAACGTCTCACACAGTTGGTTGACGGTTTGCATGGTGTCCTGTACGAACGTCGGGCAATCTTCCTGCGCGCGCAGCACCAGCGCCGTCATCAACAGCAGTCCAAAAGTTATGATCGAAAAGCGTATTTTAATCATCACACAACCTTTAAATCATTTAAGCAATCCATTTAACAACATCTCGATGCAAATGCAAAGGGGCGCATCTGCCTGACACGCCCCCACTACTCACAATTATCATCTGGACAAGGGGATTAATCCCCTTGTTCGACGTACATCCTCACTACGGACCGACATACGTCCACGTCGCCGTGCCATCGACGGTGTTACACACTGCCGTTGAGGCTACCGTCACAGTGCTGGTCATGGAGATGGGTGAAGTGACCGTCGTGAAGTAACCCTCGACATCGGCGGCATCATCGGGCGAGGGGGCGCTGAAGAAATACTGCCCCGGCGCGCTGAGCACATGCGTTGACGTACCGTTCGGACCCGTGAACGTAAACGACGCGCCATCAACGGCTGCCTCAAGCGTGCCCGTACCGAACACCAGATTGCTGGATAGGGCTGCCAATGCGCCGGACGCCGGTTCGCGGCAAATGGCGACATCGCCTGTCACCTGCCATGTGCCCGCCAGCGGGATGTTGTCGGCGACTTGTTGAATACCGTTGTCATCAGGAATTTCTGGCGTCGAAAAAGGACGGACAGCATTTCCACGCCGAAATGGCGTTCGCGCCCATCGTGCTCAACGGCGAAAACTGCATTCAGTGCGTCGTCATCGACGTCTCCAAGCGCCGCGCGGTCGAAAAC
>CALMZT010000316.1 GCA_937870805.1 uncultured Chloroflexota bacterium | reverse complement strand
GACGCCTACCGGACGCTGCGGGCGTCGTCGAAGCTCGCCGTCTTCCACACGTTCGGCAACTGCGTGCGGGCCGTGAAGGCGTACTTCGACTACCACGAGTTCGCCGCTCGGTACTCGTCACCATTCGCCAAGCCCGTCACCAAGCCGCTGCCCGCGAACTTCTGACGCAGCAGCATTGCCAGGCCAAAACCTACCACAGTTTGCAGCAGCACCGAAGCCAAAGCGTAGCTCCCAGTGACGGCAAAGTTATGCCAGAAGCGCTCATCGCTGAGGATGTTGACATAATTGCTGAAGCCCACCCATTCGGGCGGATCGGTAGGGCTAATGACTGAGTAGTTGGTAAAGCTCAAATACAAACTATAAATAAGCGGAAATATATTCATCACGATCAAAAGAATCATCGTGGGCAGAATGAAGAGTTGAACGATTCGGGTATCGCTTAACTGCCTCCGTCCGCTTGATGGCGCATGAGTGCTTATTTGAGACACAATTCACCTCAACAACTGAACACGCTTTGGGTGCAGGGGCGAGAACCTTGCCCCTGCCGAAATATTCTTTTGGACGCTTGGTGGTCTGGCTCACAAACAACACGGATACAGTCGAGTGTCCCCTACCAGATTCTCCCCCTTTCTCCGCTGGCGGGGAAAGGGGGTCGGGGGGATAGGGGTTAACCGCACGAATGATGAGACAGACCACTGAGGCAAACGCCCTCTTGCGTCACATCCTACATCTGATGCTTAACGAAGCTACTCCTGTAAGTACCCGGCTTCGACCAGCACCTCATCCATTTCCGCCGCCATATTGTCCATCGACTCTTGTGCGGTGCTTTCACCACCGACGACGAAGGCGTGCAGATAACGTTGAGCGATTTCGAGCAGCGAACCGAATTCGGGGATGTTCCAGAAGTCCTTGACGAACGTCATGGTTTCAGCGAACGCAGCGTTGTACGGCGTCTGATTCAGGAAGGTTTCGGATTGCAATACATTAATATTGCAGGTGTAGCCACCGAGTTCTGCCCAGCGTGCTTGAATTTCCTCCTGCGCGAACCAGGTGATGAAGTCCAGCGAGGCTTGCTTGCGTTCGTCGCTAATGTAGCTGTTGACGCTGATACCCTGACCGCCGAGCGCGGCATAACGATCACCATCGGGACCCGCAGGCATCGAGAAGTAGCCGGTTGAATCACGATAGGGGTTAATGCTGGGGTTGTCGAGTGCCGGGAAGAAGGCGAAGTAGTTCATAATCATCGCCGCTTGACCAGCCACAAAGGCATCATTCATTTCCTGGAAGAAGGCATTGTTCGTGCCGGGAGGCGTAAACTGATAGAGTTCGCGGTACAGTTCGAGAGCTGCAACGGCTTCGGGCGAGTTCACGACGCCGAGTACGTTGTTTTCCGCATCTTTCCAGTCCGCGCCATAGCTGAACAGTACGTTTTCAAAACCCATCGTGATCGCATCGTAATCGATCTGTGTGTAAATCCCTACACCGTATAGACCTTCATCAGGACGTGTGAAGAATTCTGCGATGTCGCGCAGTTGTTCCCAGGTGGTCGGGACTGCCAGCGGATAGCCGTAAGCCGCTTCAAAGTCTGCCATGTTCTGTTCATCTTCAAACAGGTCACGACGATAGGCGAAACCATTGGCATCACCTTCTGTCGGGTACGCATAGTAGTTACCTGAACCTGTCGGATATTCACCATAGGCGCTCAGCGTAGCAGGGGTGACGGTATCGGCAATGGCAACGCCATCTGCATTGGGCGTCGTCAGGAATTCGGTGAGGTCTACATAGTGTCCCTGCGTAACACCCTGACCGACCCACTGGCTGTCACCGACGATCATGTCATAGGAGGTGCCTTGCGCTGCCCATTCCGTACCAACACGGTCATAGTAGCTGCCCCAGGGAGTTTGCACGACGTTGACCGCAATGCCAGTCGCCTCTTCGTACTCATTGCCAATCTGTTGTAAGAAGTTCGCGGGGTCCCATTCTGCCCACCAGATTGTGAGTTCGGTCACGGCATCCTGGGCTGTCGCTGGGATGACGCTGATCATGCTCACCAGCATCAACATCACGACGATAAATAGAGTCTTATTCTTCATCAGGGTAACTCCTTATAAATAGACAAAACGTTTATTGGCGTGTTCAGTTTTCCTTGTGTAACCGTGAGATTTATCTCCTTTCGCTCTATCAATAAGGCTCGTATGAACGACTTTTAGCGTCCATCCTTCAACATGATTGGGAAGTATGCAGCTTGTATACAAGCGCCACATTTATGTTATCGCATACATGGATTCATCGCTACAACATTCATTTTCTACTCAGCTGCGCTGTCTTGCTCAACCACGAAGACGTGTTCCATCGCCAGCGCAATCGCCCCAATGATGCCCGCACTGGTGCCCATTGGCGATGTATCCACGCGCAAATGACGGGTCGAAAGCGGCAGCGAACGGTGTAGGATGCCGCGCCGTATCGAGGCAAGGAACTGGTGTCCGATGTGATTGACGCCGCCGCCGATCAATATCAGGCTTGGATTGAAAAAGTTCACGAGGCTGGCAAGCACTTCGCCGATGATACGCCCGCTGTCCTGAATGATTTCGTTCGCAACGCGGTCACCTTCGGCTGCCGCGCGCCCAACATCGACAGCGGTGAGTTTGCTACCTTGTATATCCATCAATTTTGCCAGAATAACGCTGCGACCTTCACGTGCAGCTTGCATGGCGCGTTCGGCAATTGGGGGACCCGCCGCAATCGCTTCTAGACAGCCGACATTGCCGCAGTGGCACACGGGACCGTTCTGGTCAGCGCAGATGTGCCCGATGTCGCCCGCGCAGCCATCCGCGCCGCGATAAATTTCGCCACGACACACGATGCCGCTGCCGATGCCTGTCCCGATTTTGACGTAGATAAAATTCTCGACGTTGACGCCCGCGCCCGCGCGCAGTTCACCTAACGCCATGACGTTGACATCATTGTCCACGATGGCGATGGCTTTGCCGAAGGTTTCTTGGAAGAAGTCACGGATAGGGTAGGCTTCCCAACCGGGCATAATCGGCGGCGCAATCAGCAAGCCCGTCGAAAATTCGACAGGTGCAGGCACACCAATACCGAAGGCGTAGATTTTATCGACGTGAATATTGAGGGCTTCGAGCCGTTCCAGCACCATTTTGCGGATCAGTCCCAAAATGAGTGTGGGACCCTCGCGCACGTCGATTGCCGCACCAACACGGTCAACGATCTGCCCGTTGATATTGGCGATGGCAATATCGACGCTGGTCGCGCCCATATCGACGCCGACGACATAGCCGAACTCCGCTTTGAAGTTGAGCACACGCGGACGACGCCCGCCGCTGGCTTCGCCGCTGCCAATTTCTTCCAGAATGCCGAGACGGGTCAAATGATTAACGACAGCAGTGATTTTTGAGCGTGAATAGCCTGTGATGTTGGCGATGTCAGTACGCGAAATCGGACCAAGTTTGCGGATAGAATCGACAGTTCGAGCTTCGGCAAGTTGCAGCGTGAACGGGGCAGCATGATGGTTGTTCACGCTGGTGGTGGGGATGAGAAGCGGCTGTTGGGCTTTCAAGCAGCGCTTCCCCACATACGCAATAAGTGATGGTCAGAGCTAAACATGCAATATTTGAGGTTGAAACAGTTTATTTATATCTTATAGATTTCTAATTTCAATACCTTCGCCAAAAATGAAGGGATGTAGGGCTTTTGAGGTAGAGTAGTTGTCAACCAAAACAAACGACTCAGG